>JAGONM010000038.1 GCA_017993055.1 Armatimonadota bacterium | reverse complement strand
GGGCAGTCGGTGTCGTTCGGCGCCTTCGGGTTGAACGAGTGCGGGATCATGAAGTTGACGCCGCGCACCTGATGCCAGTCGCAGAGCCACTTCATCTGCGGGTAGGTGATCCCCTGGCCGTACGCGCCGAAGATCTCGGTCATCGCCAGGTCGTCCTTCTTGCCGTACGCGTGTGAGATCGAGCTGGTCAGCTTCGGAAGCTGGTAGATGCCGCCCGTGCGCTCTCCCGGCCAGAGCTGCTGGCAGACCAAATCCATGCCGCCCATCGAGTTGTACTTCTGCATCTGGAAGAGGTTGATCGCGCCGAGCCCGTGATCCAGGTACAGGCCGCTGTGCTCCATGAAGTGCCCGATGAACGAGACGCCTCGGTCTTCGCACCACTTCAGCGTGCTGCCGTACATCGTCCGGCCCCAAGCCTCTCCGAGCGCGTCAATATACGCGTATCGGGCCGCTATCTGCTCGTCGCCCGCGAGCCTGAACTTCCATGCCACGAGCGCCTTCTTCCAGTCCACGTCGCGCTCGGCGAGGATCTTGCCGACCTCGGTGCCCCAGTCGCCCTGGGTCTCCGGCTCGTCGTAGAAGAACCCGACGATCGTCTTGCCGAAATCGTCCTTGAACCGGTCGCAGTGCGGCTGATAGACTGTTTTGAGAAACCAGTCCACGCAGTCCTGGCTCGCGCCGTCAACGATGGACCACCCGCCCTGACCGGTCTTGGGGGCGAGCGTCCACGCGAACTTCATGATCTCCCAGTCGCCCGCCGGCACGTCCCAGGTGAGCGTCTTCTCGCGGACGAACGGAGTGAGGTCAACGAGGGAGTCCGGCTCAACGCCGGTGTCGGCCCGTCTCCCGGCGATGACCGCCACCATGTTGCCGGTGACCGCGGTGGTGAGGCTGAGAGGGCCCGTGACCAGTTCCGCCGACGTCTCGAGCCTCTTCGCCGCGTGCTCGGGCGGGACCTTGCCTGCGATGGTCTGGCTCGGCCACCAGCGCTCGTCGAAGATCCACATCTTGAGGTCGTTCTTCTTCGCGGCTTGGAGGCAGACGTCGAGGTCGCTGAACCAGCGCGGACCTAGCCAGTCGGAGTGAGGGCGCGATTCGGTGCAGAAGCTCCCGTTGTGACCTTCCGCGACCTTGTCTACGTAGAGGTTCAGGCGGTCCTTCGTTTCGTTGTCGTCACCGTGGAGCCAGAAGAGCGGGCCGGTGAGCCGGCGCGCCTCCATCGGCATCTCGCGGAACTGCCTCTCCAGCGTGCTCCAGCTCGGCTCATCGGCGGCCGACACGAGCCCAGCCACAAGGGCCAAAAGAACGATCACAGCCACACTCAAACGGTCCATCATTGTCTCCTTGGAGTGCCGCACCTATCCCCTGATGGCGAACGTCTCCTCCAGCCAACCGTCCCCATCACGCGCGCGGATGCGGAGCGTGTGCTCGCCGGGCGAGATCAGCTTGTCCGAGTCATAGTCCTCAGTGCCGAGGGTGTAGGGCGGCTTTTCGTAGCGGTTGATCAGCTTGCCATCCAGGTACATTTCCACTTCGCCCTGTGGGATTCCCTCCAGCCAGACGCGGAGGCGCTCCCATGGACTGTACGCTTCTCCCCTCATCGGCCGCGTGATATAGATCCCCTTGCTGCACTCAGGGCGTATAAGCTCGTCTGTGTGCCACCAGCGGCGGAGGGCGTCGGTGCTCCCGGCGATGCGCACGTATCTGCGGTTGAGCGGCGCGTAGACGATCGGGTCGTCCGCCTGGTAGATGTAGATGCCGTCCGCGCCCGCATCGTAGAGCTGCTTCACCCGCCACAGGAACGGACCCGGCATGGTCGGCCCCCAGCCGATCGCATCTACGACCGGGAGCAGTTTGCACTTCGTCCCCTTGACCGCAGTCACATAGGGCGCGATGTCGAAGTTGTTGTGCCGCCCCTGGATAGTGCTCGGGCAGAGGTAGTCCACGAGCCCCTCGCGCACCCAGGCCCTGTAGTCGAAGCGCTCCCACAGCCGCACGCCGGTCGCCGGAAAGCGGATCAGGATCGGCAGCTTCGGTCCGACGGCCTGCCGAAGCTCGCGGAGGAACGTCGTGCAGGTCTCCGCCTTGTCTATCCCCTCGGGGTAGCGGCAGAAGTCCATGGAGATTCCCGGCGCTCCGATCTCGATCGCTTCCCGAAACAGGCTGATGATGTACTTCCGCACATCGGGGATGTCATATCTCAGGGCGTGGCCGTTCACCCACTCGGGATGTTGCTTGGAGAAGTCGCCCTGGAGCGGAGTGCCCGGATAGCAGTTCGTCGCGCCGAAGTTCGCATGGACGCCGAGTCCGAGTTCGCGGGCATACTTCAACTCGGCCTCGAGGGCATTCGTGTACTGCTGCATCCGGCCCACGTTGCCGGTCTCGGGCACCTTGCCGTCGATCGGGTCGCCGATCGTGCCGTAGAGAAGCTGATCCGTGAGACGTGACTCGTAGACGACCTTCGCGCCGAAGCGGCCGATCTGCGGGTCGAGAAGATCGACCGCCGCTTCCTTGAACGCGGTGAGCGGCTCCCGATGCTGCAGCGTGTCGTGGATGTCCTCGTTGAACGCCCACGAGTACGGCTCGAAGTAAGCCGCCACCATCCTGTCATGTTCGCCCGAGTACCGATGGTTCAACTCCCTCGCCAGATCGTCGGTGAGAGGCACGAGTTTCACGTAGTTGATGTGAGCATCCGCCGGGCCCGAGTAGATTTGCCGCTGCTTGAGGACCAAATGCCGGCGGTCCATGCGCGTCCATCGCCAGAGGATCTCTCCGTGCGCCGACGAGAGGTACTCGGTGCGCTCGTCGCCGGTGAGCCGCAGACCGACCGATCCCTCGACGAAAACCGCGTATCGGCCCTTCAGATCGAGCGGATATGTCAGTTGAGGGAGGTCGGTTCCCGCCTCGCCGGAGAGCGTATTCCCATCGAACTGCCATTTGCCCTCGGAGAAGGCGTCCTGCTGCAGGACCTTCGACCAGTCCTCGATGTAGACGACGTCTGAGTTGTCCGCCGTGAGATGCACGGTCTGGGTGTCGGACGTGCCGATCTCTATGCGGAAATCGGCATCCACGCGTCCGTTCTCCTGCGCCTCGGGGTAGGGGTCGAAGATGACCGTACGGGTCAGTCCCCCGGCCCGCCGCTCGGTGACCGATCCCTCGGCCCATTGAGCCCGGTCCTCGTCGGTCGCGAGGACGTAGCCGGTATCCGAGAGGAGCGGTTTCACTCTAGCCGGCCGCCAGTCATCCCGGCCGCTCGGTGACCAGGAGCAGCGCACGGCGATCTCATCCGGCGCGTCTCCGGGCACCTTGTAGGAAATATGGAAGCATCGGGTGATGGGATCGAGCCGCATCGCGGCGCTCCTTTCCGCACCGGTCGCCGCAAGGGCGCATGTGAGAGTCAAGGCGAGTATGAGAACCGCGCGCATGCCGTATTATACCACGGGCGGTTGACCATCGTTCCGGGCTGTGATAAGGTTGCCGCAAGATGATCTACTCACTGGCTCTCTTGATCCTCATCGCTTCCGGCGTCATGGGAGGTCCGATGCCTTACACCATCGCTTCCGTGCCTGAGGGCTACCACCTCTACTACTACGACGACTGCGGCGTCCTGGCGCGCCAGCCGCACGTGGACATGACCGACAGCTACGTCTGGACGTTCCAGACCAGCGACACCGACGCCGACCTGAAGTCGCGTTCGGCGGTGTTCAGCTACAAGCAGGTCAATGCGGTCTATGACGATCTGGATCCGACTCTCGATTACGTCGTTGCCGTGACCTACGCGAGCGACCACGTCTACAACCGCGTCCAGAGCCTCTGGGCGGACGGCGTCCGGCTCCACGAGCCTTATGCGCTCCCGAAGGCGAAGGCCGAGCGGCTGATCATGCGGCTCCCGAAAGAGGTCACTCAGGACGGCAGGATGAAGCTCGAGCTGAAGATCCACGGCGAGGTCAACGCCACCTGCTCCGTCATCGAGATCTGGGCGAGCGCGCCTCCGCCGGTTCCCATGCGCCTCGGCGAGGTATCCGGGCTCCGTTCGGCGCTCTCGGGCCGAGTCTACGATTTGGCCTACGACAACCTCCCTGGCGTACAGGTGAGCGTCTCTCGTTCCGGGAAGCAGCTCACCGCCGCAACCGATTCGAAGGGTGGCTTCATCTTCGACCGCAAGGCCGTCGAGGCGCTCGGGCGCGGAGATGTCACGATCACGGCATCCCATGACGGCAAGGAGATCAGCACGATGGTGAAAGCGGATACCCTGTTCTTCGATCCGGTCCGATACCGACCGATCCCCGCGCAGACCGCCAACCTCGAGAGCAACGTGATGCTTCTCGACGGCGTCTGGAAGGTCAACCCGGGCGACGGCAAGTGGGGCGACTTCAAGGTGCCCGGCCAGTGGCTCCAGCAGGGTTACGACATACCGCAGGCGAAGACGGTCGCCGTCGCCCATGAGTTCACCGTCCCGAAGGAGTGGGCGGGATACCGCATCTTCCTCCGATTCGACGCCGTCCATGCGGGAACGCACTACAAGCTCAACGGCAAGGATCTCGGATACAGCGAGAACGTCTTTACTCCCGTGGAGATGGAGATCACCGACGCGGCGAGAGTCGGCGAGACGAACCGCCTCGGCCTGACCATGACCGTGGCGACCACCTCCGAGAGACTGTCGTACTCATCGGGCTACGCGTTCCACAGCCTCGGCGGGATAGATCGCTCCGTGAGGCTCTACGCGCTCCCGAAAACGCACATCAGCGAGATGCGCATCAGCACCGACCTGGACAAGGACTACCGCGATGCCGACCTGCGCGTCGGACTGACTGTCGAGAACCCGCGGAACTCGGAACTGATCTTGTCTCTGAACGATGCCGGGGGAAAGCCTGTCGAGCTATCTCAGTCGAAGTGGAAGCTCGGCGAGGGCGCGTCCGAGTGCGTCGCTCGCGTCTCGGACCCGCTGAAATGGAACGCCGAGCAGCCCAACCTCTACCGGCTCACCCTGGAGCTGAAGCAGGACGGCAAGCTCCTGGAGCGGATCGAGCGGAACATCGGCTTCCGCGAGGTCGAGATCAGGGGCAGGCAGCTCTACGTCAACGGCGTGCGGGTCAAGCTCGCGGGCGCGTGCCATCATGAGCACGACCCGCTGACCGGCCGCGCGGACACGATGCGGCATGCCTGGGAGGACGTCCGGCTGCTCAGGAGCGCGAACCTAAACTACCTGCGCACTTCCCACTATCCGCCGACTCAGGAACTGCTAGACGACTGCGACGAACTCGGCGTCTACGTCGAGGTCGAGGCCCCGTTCTGCTGGGTGCAGCCCGCCGAGGGACTGGCCGACGTCAAGGAGATCCTTACGCCCACCTCCGCCATGGTGGACTTCTGCGGCGCTCATCCCAGCGTGATCGTCTGGTCCATTGCCAACGAGTCGCACTTCAGTGATGCGTTCGCCGAGTCGAACGCTATGGTGCAGGAACTCGATCCCACAAGGCCGACGACGTTCAACCATCCCTTCTCGCGCGAGAAGGACTCGGAGGTCTGCGACATCGCCAACCTTCACTATCCGGGGCAACCCTACGACGCACTGCTACCGGATGATCCGCGCCCGCTCTTCCTCGGCGAGTACTTCTTCCCCGTCTGCCACGAGCAGACCGACGTCATGATCAACCCCGGCCTCCGCGAGCTCTGGGGCATGGGCCACAGCGATCCGACATCCGACTTCGCGAAGGCCTGCTCCGCAAGCTACGACATGCCGTTCCTGAAGCCCGGCGCCCGGCCCGGCGTCTGGTCGAGCATCTACGACTCCGACCGCGTGATCGGCGGCGCGATCTGGGCTCTCATTGACGAACCGTTCTATCTAGAGGGCGGCAAGCACGCCGGCTACGCCTGGGTCCACGGCTTCTGGGGTCTGATAGACGGGTGGCGGCGCCCGAAGCCCGAGTGGTGGCTCGCGAAGTTGATCTTCAGCCCGGTCTGGTTTCCCGAGCGGCGGGTCGAGTTCACACCCGGTCAGGAATCCGTCACGATTCCGGTCGAGAACCGCTACTCGTTCACGAACCTCGATGTTCTCCGGTTCGAGTGGGAGATCGGCCGGAACAAGGGCGTGGTCCCGGTCAGCATCGCGCCCGCCTCGAAGGGCGCGATCGAGATTCCGATCCCCAAGGGCACGCAGGAAGGCGAGAAGCTCACCATCCGCGCGTTCGATCGCCGTGGTGACCTGATCGGCGCGTTCCAGGCGGCCCTGGGCAAAGGAGAGTCTCACGCGATTCCCGTCCCGTCCGGCGCTCCGAAATGGCAGGATGACGGCAGGGCCGTCTCCGTCGAGGGCGAGGGTTACTCGCTCTCACTCGACAAGACATCCGGCGAACTGAAGGGCGCGTCGGCGCTGATGAAGTTCCCGGCGGTCCACGTCACCCGCTACGACTTCGGCGACCTGGCCGGACCGAACGCTCAGCCCTACGCTGATCTTCCCGACGCCGCTACTCGTGTCGTCGAAGGAGTCGATGTGCAGGAAGCGCCTGAGGGCCTGAAGGTGACGATCCGCGATCACTATCAGGACTTCGCCGGATCGGTCACCTGGCTGATCGACGGCAAGGGAGTCGGAAGGGTCTCGTATGACTACACCTACTCCGGAGAGGAGATGAATACCCGCGAGGCGGGCATCGAGTTCCTGCTCAAGCCCGAGTGCGATGAGGTCAAGTGGAGTCGCTGGTCGGAGTGGGGCATCTTCCCCGAGGCCAGCATCAGCCGGACCGAGGGCTCGGCGAAGGCGCACCGCGATCCAAGGTGGGGCAAGGAAGTCTGGAACGAGGAGCCTGCATGGCCCTGGTCGCTCGACGAGACCGAGATGGGGACGGCCGACTTCCGCTCGATCAAGTTCAACATCTACGAGGCGTCGCTCGTGTCTCCGACCGGCTCCGGGATCCGTGTTGATGCCGACAAGGATGCCCACGTTCGCCCGGCGCTCATGGACGGAGGGGCCAAGCTCCATATCCTCAATCAGTGCCGCATGGGCCAGGTCGTGCTCCGGAAAGGCGATCATGTCAAAAGCGAGTTCTCGGTGTCACTGCTGAAGTAGCTGTCCCCCTTGACAAGCGGAACCGGCGCGAAGCGCCGAGGGGGTCTGCTCGGATAGTGGCAAGCCACGACAGCCGGCCAATGAAGCAGCCTATACCGACATGTCCCCTCATTACTGGTTCCAGGTTCGTTCCGGCGTAAGCACGGGACCGGATCTCGGGGGCTAGGTCAGTTTCATGCCCGGCGGCAGCGCCAGCCGGTAGGCGTCAATCAGTCGGGCACTGGCACGCTCGGTCGAATACCAGAGGCTTGCGTTCTTGCTCGCACGTCCCATGGTCTGCCTCAGATTCCGGTCGCGGATCAGCGACTCCACAGCCGCGGCGAACGACTGCTCGTCGGGAAGAGTAAGGATTCCGGTGGTACCGTTCTCCACGACGGCCAGCGGCCCATTTATGCCCACAGCTATGCACGGCAGCCCCACGCTCATCGCCTCCAGGATCACCAGCCCGAAGGTTTCGCTGAGTGATGAGAGGACAGAGATGTCGCCCGCCGAGTTGTAGTCCTGCACCGCTGAATGCGCCACCCCACCTGTCAGCGTAACACGATCGGCCAGTCCGAGCAGAGACGACAGGTCCCGAAGATGCGGCCCCTCAGGCCCCGGGCCGACCAGCACAAGGCGCCAGTCGCGGCGTCTGTCCAACCGTGCCACCGACCGGAGCAGGAAGTCCAGGTTCTTCTCCGGCGCCAGCCGGCCCACGTAGAGGAGCACAACCGTGTCACCTTTCACTCCAAGGCCGGCTCGAATGCGCCAGCGAGCGCCGGGCTCCGGTCTCGGTAAGCACACAGCCGGCGGCACGATCGCTATAGGCGTTCGGACTCCCCTCTCAACGAGCCAGTCACGCATCAGGTAGTTCGTCACCGTAACGCACCGGGTGTGCGCACAGTGCCGGCGGACTACAGATGTAAGGGCGCGTCCGATCAGTGTACGGGCGACCGGTGCGTAACACGCGAAGTCCGGAAGCATCGTGTGGAATGTGTGCACTAGTGGGATTTGACTGCGCCGGGCCAGCCGTTCCGCCGCAAGACCCATCGAGAACGGATGGTGGCTGTGGATCAAGTCGAAACGCCACCTGTCGAACTGCCGCCCCAGCCCGGAGAACGGCCGCAGGGACGGATAGGCCTGCCTGGACCACGCTATACTCGGAAGCCTGACCACGTGGTCGTCGTCATCCCGAAACTCGGGGTGCTCGGGGGCGAAAACCACCACCTCATGCCCGAGGTCTTCCAACTGCTGCCTGTACTGCTTCACGAGCACGATCGCGCCGTTGGTGAAGGGATCATATCCCTCAGTGAAGAAGGCTACTCGCATCGTGATGCCTTCTTCTCAGGCTGGTAACGCAACAGTAGAACCAGCGCTACCAGGACTGCCACGCTCTGAGTGCTGAAGCCGAGTGGCCACTGCTCGCACGGAACGTTGTGCTGAATATTGTGGTGGAACGCCGCGAATGAGGCGGTCACCGGCATAGACTGCATCCACTCGCGACACGGAGGCATGTTGCACGCGAGGTCAATCATCACTCCGCAGACCGCCCCCAGGATCACGAGCCTCCAGTCGTTCCGTCGCTGTACAAGCCGGATGATAAGCGCGACGGCAACCGCTAAGTCTGCAAGCCCCATGGTCAACTCAGCCCCTGTCCAGCCACCCGACGCCTGCCCGTAGATCCCGTGCGCATCCAGGTGCGGCAGGTAGTCAAGGACGAGGTGGCTAGCAAGGGCCGCAGGGACGGCGAGCACGGGCCGCTTCACTGCGCATGCGACAGCCGCGCCTGCCAGGACATGCGGTATTCCCATCATCTCGCGTTCCTCCTCTCATCGCGCCCGCGCCGCGAGAGTAAGCTGTGGCGCAGCCGCTTCCGCGGTCTCGCCGATCCGCGGTTCAGAGCCTGTCGCGAGCCGCGCGATATTCCCCCTGTGCCGGACCACGATGAGCCCACTCATCGCCAGACACATGGCCAGATAAGCCGGTACCGGATGTCCGAGCCAAACGGCCACAGGCGCGGAGACCGTCGCAGCCAGCGTTGCAGGCGATACACACCACCAGCGCCCGGTCAAGATTCGGGGCCCGATCAGGCCCGCCGTCCACACCGCAATAGGGATTTCCACACTCCACCATTCTATCGCCCCCAGTTCCGCCAACGCCAGTAGCACTCCCAGTCCGCTCGCCACGCTCTTGCCTCCCGACAGCCGCCTCTCCACCAGCAGAAACCAAGCCGAGTATGAGTGCCCGAGCAGCACCGCGAAGCCGGCCGCCGCCACCACGGCCGCATCGGTGGTCAAAGACGCTGCCACCAATACCATCGCGAAAGCCTTTCCTGCGTCAAGCGCGAGAGTCACAAGTCCCACACACCTGCCAGCCACGCGTGACACGTTCACTGCCCCTATGTTGTGCGATCCGTAACGGCGGACGTCCTTACCGCACACGAGCCTGACCAGCAGGTAGCCGAACGGCACCGAGCCGATCAGGTACCCTGCCGCTGTGAGAAGCAATGCTTCTTCCATTGTGATACCTCCGAACTCTACCACATGCTCCGTTGCTGCGACGCCTCATCTTGAGAACTCCATTCTCAGACGATAGCAGCGTCGGACAGCCCTGAGAATGCATGCTGGAGGGCGTTCCAGTCCTCCAGGTCATCGACATCGGCGGCAAGCCTGGGCGAGCAGCCGCGGACGATCGCGCACCCGCACGAGAGCATATGCTCCGCCCTGCGGCGAACGTCCTCACTCGAAGGCCCGATCGGTCTGTAGACGAACCTGCCGAGCACAATCCGCAGAAAGAGCACCGGCCCGAACAGCCTCGCCATCCCCGACACGCTCTTTCGCGCCGCAAAGGCCCGCTGCAGGACTGGCTCAATGGCTCTGAGCAGATCGGCGTCCAGGACAACAATGCTTCCGCCTCTGAAATCG
Organism: Armatimonadota bacterium; assembly: GCA_017993055.1. NCBI lineage: Bacteria > Bacillati > Armatimonadota > Armatimonadota bacterium. The sequence goes on along the minus strand of JAGONM010000038.1, from coordinate 22,192 downwards.
CCGTCGGAGAGTGGGGCGAAGAGCTCGGAGCCGCCGGGAAACAGCGCCTCAAACTCGCCGCGGCTGAAGATGGCGTAGCCGAGTTGAGCTTCCGGAGGAGTGCTCTCGATCAGCTTCTCGATGTCCCCGGGCCTGACGAACGGCAAATCGGAGGCCGCACACAGCACATGGCCTCGGGCGCCGAGCGCGTCCAGTCCGCGCATGATATTGTCGATTCCTGTCGCACCTTCGTCGGCAAACAGATCCGCGCCGGCCCCTCGCGCGATGCCTTCCACCTCGCGCGGCCCGACCACACAGATACGCCCAATCCCCGACGTCGCTCGAAGCGCCGCCACAGCCCTTTCCAGCAGGCTGCTGCTATTCACGTTCAGCAGAGCCTTTACCCCGACGCCTTCTCGATCAACCAGTTCTCCATGAATCCTGCCTCCAGCAATCACAACCGCGTCCATGGTAGTATACCTCCATTCGACAGATTTGCAGCGGCACTCGCTGCTCTATACCTGGATTATCTACTCTCAGGCGCGCTAGGGCATCGTACTAAGGTCACGGTGGGTAGGAAGTCAGAGGACCATTTTTCCGGCACGAGAAGATGCGGGCGTACTACGGCTCCCGTGTGAGGCCGTGTCCGGCTGCAATGAGTGCAGCCTCGGTGCGGTCGTTGACGTGCAGTTTGGCGAGGATGTTGCTGACGTGGTTCTTAACGGTCCTCTCGCTGATGAAGAGGAGTTCGCCGATCTCTCGGTTGCGCTTGCCCTGCCCTAGGAGATCGAGCACCTCCACTTCTCTGCGCGTCAACTCCTGAAACATCTCACGCTGCTTGACCGTGCGGGCCGACAGCCTGGAAAACTCCTGCAAGACGCGAGGGACAAGCGCTGGATGAATGAATCCCTCGCCGCGGTTCGCGGACTTTATGACCTCCACGATCCTGCCTACCGACGCATCTTTCAGCACGTAGCTGATCGCTCCCGCCCTGATGGCTGTGAAGAGGCTGTCGTCATCGGAAAGGTGGGTGAGAACCACTATGGCAGTCTGGGGCAGTTCGTCCTTTATCTTGCGCGTGGCCTCGATGCCGTTGACGTGCGGCATATCAAGGTCCATGAGAATGACGTCCGGCGTCGTCACGCTCGCCTGATAGACAGCCTCCCGGCCGTCGCCAACAGCGGCGACCACCTTAAGCTCCGCTTCCGCGCCCAGAAGCTGGGAGAGGCTGGAACGCAGTAGGCCTTCGTCCTCTGCTATCAGCACCCTGATCGGAAGTCTCTGCGGCATCATCCACCTTGCCTTGGTAGCGTAACGGTGACGGATGTTCCCTCTCCCGGGGAACTGACCAACTCGAGGGCCGCGCCAATGCTCGCGGCCCTTTGCGACATTGTCTCCATCCCGAAGCCCGCGCCGCTGGGCTCCGCAGACACGTGCGCGGGCTCAAATCCGACGCCATTGTCGCGCACGGAGCACAGCACGGTATCCGGTGTCCACTCGAGGACTATGGAGACCTCCAGCGCCCTCGAGTGTTTCACAGCATTGTTCAGGGATTCCTGCACAATCCTGAACAGCGCGTGCTCGACTCGGGCCGACAGCGCAAACGGCTCGCCCGAAATAGTTATATCTACTTGCATGGGGAAGCGGTCTTCGACCAGTGCCGCGTAGTAGCGCAAAGACTCGACGATGTCGCCGCCAGCAGAAGACCGCGTCCGTAGCCTGCGCACGGTAATCCGAAGCTCGTCTGCCGCCTGGCGAAGCACATCTCGCTGGCCGATGGCAAGTCGAGCGGCAGCAGCGGGGTCTGAATCGGACACGGCCGCGGCCCGGTCGAGCGAGATCACCGCCGCCGCCAGGTACTGCTGAATCCCATCATGCATCTCAGCCGCAAGTTCGTTGCGATAGTCCGAGAGCGCGAGTTGGCGGTGGGTGCGGATCAGCTCTAGCCCTAGACTGGTGACCATAGAGGCCATCAGGGCGAAGAAGAACACGCGGAAGGCGCCGTGGACCTGGTAGAGGGTGGCCGCTCCCGATGATCCGCTCGCGGCGAGGTAGCCCGCAATCGCCAGTGCGGCGACCGAGAGCGCCCATCTTCGACTCAGCGTGGCGGCGCCCTCGGTGACCGGAATAAAGTATACGAGGACGAGCCAGCTTTCAGTTGGACTGCTCTTGACGAGCATCCCCCAGGTGATAAGCGCCACATCGACAATCGGCCACACGTGCCGCAGCCGGGCGGTCTGGTCGCGTAAGACCAGAAATGACCTGGCGAGGATGTAGGTGCCGGCCGCTGCGACCACGATCCTAAGCGCCAGGATCTCCTGGGGGTCTTGAGTGACGCCCGTCTCCCGCGGGGCCGCCATCCAGACCGCGGCGAATGGGATGCATGCCCAGATGTGATAGAGAAACAGACGCTGCAGTCGATCCGGCTCTGTCACTGCTCAGACCTCCCGCAAGCTGCGCAATGCGGCTTGTAGAGGGATTGTACGTCCAAAGCTAAGGCGCGTCAAATGAAGCCACGGCCTCGGAGATCTCGGATGCCGGTCCGCGACCAGTCGGAACTCGCCGGCCGCATCCTTCGAAGAGGGGGTAGCCTGGGTCAGACGACGCCCAACTCCGCCAGGCGGTCGGCCTCGCCCAGGTAGGCGCCCTGAGCGACAAGCTGCCGCTGGACCTCCCGGATCGGCACATTCCCCGGCGGGACCCCGGCACGCGCGCCTAGTGCCGCCGCCACTCCCGCCGCCTCGCCGAGCGTCATGCACCGGGACATCCCGCGAATCAGACCGACCGGATCGGTCGAGGCGCTCTTACCGCTGGCGGCCAGCAGCCCGTCGATCTTCAGCGGCACCATGACGCCGAACGGGATCTCGACCCCGTGCGGCGGCTCGCCCTCCTGCTTGAGCGGGAACCGGCCGATCACATCGCCCCACGTCCGACCGGCCGCCGCGTCGTCCTTGGTGAGCGTCGCTCTGCCTTCGATCAGCCTGTTCCGACGCTGGCCCCAGTCGTCGGCGGTCTGAATCAGTGCCGCGTTCTCGAATCCCGGTAGATGCTTCCGAAGGAACTCCGCCGTCCGTTGGCAGTGGCGGTGCCCCTCTAACTCCGCCCGCGAGTACAGGCGCACGTCCACATCGGTGATCCACATGTAGTTCGAGTTGATGGTGACCGTGCTGTCGCCCCTGATCCCGTACATCCCGAAGGCGTTGAGCGCATACCAGTCGCCGTCCTTCTCCGCGTACTCCCCGCGCTCGATCGCCTCGTTCCACGGCCCGAACTGCTTGCCGCCGTGATGCGGAAAGAAGAAGAAGCCGTACTCCCGCCAGTTTCGTGCAAATGTTTCGTAGTCCTTCACGCCGTCGCTGTCGTTCGGGAAGCTGTCCCTGTGCTCGCCCATCCAGTCGACCGCCCGGTCGAGGTCTACGTTCGCCAGGCGGAAGAGCATGCTCCCGCCGCTCGGCACGACTCTGCAGGGCGCTCCCGCCAAATGGGCCACGTCCGCCTCGCCGGTCGCGTCTATCACGTTCGATGCCGCTGCTGCCTGTCGCCCGCTCTTGCTCTCGATGATGATGCCGGTCACACGGTCGCCGTCCTTGAGCGCGGCTGCCGTGAGAGCGTGGAGCAGCACCTCGACTCCCGCCTCGCGGAGCATGTCGCTGAGCACCAGCTTGAAGACCTCGGGGTCGAAAACGATCCCCGGCTGCTCCGGCCGATGCCACCCCGGCCTGGTCCCTCCCTCCGCGACGAGGCGCTCGACGATCTCGCGGGGTATGCCCTTCACGACCGGGAAGTTCTGGGCCGTCATGAACGCGTTTCCGATGTTGGTCATCAACCCGGCTCCGGCAACTCCTCCAAGGACGCCGTTCCGCTCAACCAGAAGCGTTTTCGCCCCGTTCCGCGCCGCCGATATCGCTGCCGAACACCCGGCGACTCCCCCTCCGGCGACGACGACGTCCGCCTCGTATGCGATAGGCGTCTCTCTCGCGGGTTCACGGTACGTGTCGCTCATCACTGCACCACCTCTCGAAGTCGGTCGGGCCATTATATCAGTTTTGCGCGAAGGGAAACCGCCCGGGGCGTGGAACTCTCAATCATCACTGATCGAGACAGGAAGGCGAGGAGAACAATGGCCAGAGTGAGCATCATGCCGTGCCTGGATATGCAGAATGGGCGAGTCGTCAAGGGAGTGCATTTCGTGGACATCAGGGATGCCGGTGATCCGGTCGAGTGCGCTAGGGCGTACTGCGCGGCGGGCGCCGACGAGATCGCCCTGCTCGACATCACCGCCACCGTCGAGGGCCGCGGAACGATGCTGGACGTCGTTCGCCGGGTCGCCGATGCCGCCGCAGTCCCGTTCACAGTCGGCGGGGGGATCAGCGATGTGAAGTCGGCGGAGGCCGTGCTCGATGCCGGCGCGGACAAGATCTCGACGAGCAGCGCCGCCTTTCGCAACCCGCAATTGATCCCGACGATGGTGCGCGAGTTCGGCGGCGAGAAGGTCACCGTCGCGATAGATGTGGACGTCAACCCGAGCCTCCCGTCCGGCTACGAGGTCTACATAGACGGCGGGCGGACCGCCACCGGCAAGGACGCGGTCGAGTGGGCGAAGCAGGTCAACGGATATGCGGTCGGCTGCATACTTCCTACCAGCAAGGCGGGCGACGGAGCGAAGACCGGCTACGACCTGCCGATCATACGGAAGATCGCGGCGGTGGCATCGTGTCCAGTCGTGGCATCGGGCGGGGCCGGGACCCTGGAGCACTTCTACGAGGCCGTCGAGGCCGGTGCGACGGTCCTTCTGGCGGCGTCCGTCTTCCACTTCGGCATCATCTCGATCCCCGAACTGAAGCGGTATCTGAAGGACCGCGGGGTAGACGTCGCCTGAGCAGAGCAATCGTCACTCCGCGTCTTCCGATCCGTCGGGCCTGCACCGTTCGATCTGTTCGATCAGGTCCCGGAATATGAATGCGTGAAACGGGTAGGTCGCGTACCAGTACGCTCTGCCCCAGAAACCCGACGGCTCGTAGTACGCGTGGACGGACAGCCTGTGTCCGCCCATCGGTTCGGGATCGAGGCGGAACTCGAGCCATGCCCGGCCCGGCAGTCTCATCTCCGCGCGAAGGAGCAGGCGCTTCTCCGGCACGATATCCTCTACCCGCCAGAAGTCCACGACGTCGTTCACCCTGAGCGTCCGCGAGTCGCGCCGGCCGCGCGCCGATCCCACGCCCAGGAGCGCCTTGTCCAGCGATCCCCTCAGCCTCCAGAGCCCGGTCGTGCCGAACCACCCGTGCCGACCTCCGATACGGCACGTAGATCCGAACAGCTCGGCGGCGGGTCGGCTGGTGACGAGGGAGGCTGACTTTGTATAGAGCTTCTCCCGGGACGTCTCGTCCAGCCTCATCATCAACTCGTGGGCGGGCGGATAGGCGTCCGACCATCTCGTGTGGATGCGGTCCTGCTCCTCCCGCGAGAGCGCCCGCAGTACGGCCTCCCGGTACGGCAGCAGCTTCATGCCGACGATCTTCCGGATATCGTCGTTCTGGCAGACGACGTTGTTCGCCGCGCTCTCAAGGAGGCTGTGGACGATCGAGTGCGCCACGGGGGTCAACAGGCTGACCAGATATGCGGTCACCCTGAGGTTGTAGACCGGAAGGCGGATGTAGAGCCGCCTCAGTCCGAATATGTCCGCGAAGGTCTGGAGCATCTCCCGGTAGCTCAAGATGTCGGGGCCGCCGATGTCGTATGACACGCCGGCGGTTTCCGGCGATTCCAGTACGCCCACCAGGTACGCTGTCACATTCCGAATCGCTATCGGCTGGCACCTGGTCTCCGCCCATGGCGGGAGCAGGATCACGGGAAGACGCCGTGCCAGGTATGACATCACCTCGAACGAGGCGCTCCCCGAGCCGGTTATCACGGCCGCCCGCAGCGCTGTTACCTGCGCGCTTCCCCTCGACAGTTCCGCCGAAACATCCTGCCTGCTGCGGAGATGTGCGGACAGCTTCGACCGGATGTCCCCCAGCGCGCCCAGGTAGATGATCCGGCTGACCTTCTGCTGATCCGCGGCTCTCCTGAAGTTCTCCGCCGCCCGGATGTCGAGTTCCTCGAATCGCTCGTGGCCGCCGAGCAGGGAATGGATCAGGTAGTAGGCGGTGTGAATCCCCTCCAAGGCCGGCAGAAGGCTGTCATAGTCGAGGGCGTCACCCACGACGGCCTCGACCTCGGGCCATCGGTCGCCGAGTTCGGCCGACGGGGCGCGCACCATCACCCGCACGTCGTATCCGCGACACAGAAGCTCCGGCACGAGCCGCCCGCCGACGTAGCCGGTCGCGCCCGTCACGAGAATCTTGCCTAGCTGCGGCTGAGGCGCCGTCTGAAGTTCCTGACAATATAGATCCGCGGGCTCCAAGTTCTCGTCTCCCGGTTCAGATCTCTGCTGGGGGATTGTACCGCATCTCGAGGCCGGCGGCAATGGAAAAGATCGGAATTGGCACAAACCGGAAGGGAGGCCGGCTGAGGCCTCCCTCCTGATCTCTCAGACGACCTCCGCCTCGACCGAGCGAGTGAAGGCGAACTCCCCATCCACCGCATCCACGGTGATGCGGTCGCCGTCGTGGAACTCGCCCTCCAGTATCTTCATCGCAAGTGGGTTCCGGGCCGCGGAGTCTATGGGAGAGCGAACGAGGTCAGAAAGCGCTCATCTTCCGCAGGGTCTCTTCAGCCCAGGAGACGACGGCTTCAGCGAGACGAACGGCTTCGTCGTACCTTTCTTCGGAAACCGGGTCCGGCATGCCAGGGTAGCGGAACACGGTCGCATATGCAGTAAGTCGGGCAGACTCAAGAACGTCGGCTGTCCTCGCAATATCGGGTGGCAGGAGATCGGTGAGGCGCTCAATGCTATGTATCCTTGGGAATGGTACGCCTCTTGCCACAAGAACGGCTTTGATGCTCTTCTCTGCGGCCTGCTGAGCATGGAAACACAGAATCTCCAGCATTACACCCTCGGGAGCAGGTCCCCGGGCGGCCGCCAGGTCACTCTTTGCGTACTCCATCCACGTTAGCGGGGAATCCAGGCTACGCGGCATACAACTCCCTGCCTTCTTCGAGCACGGTTCGATAGACCAAACCTATGCTCTGACCGTAGAGTGCGAGATCTGTCGGGGTTGCTACGACAACGTCAACTGCGAGAGGTATCCCGAAGAACTGCGTGTGCAGGTACTGTGCGACCTCCAGGCGGTCAGTCCCATCCGGCATCACGACCAATACATCCACATCGCTATCAGGACCCATTTCATTCCTTGCGGCGGAACCGAAAAGAATGATTCTCAGTGGATGGACGGCATCCACTATGCGCTTGACCAGTTCATCCAGTTGTTCGGCGGTCTGAGGGTTCATAGGCCTATAATATCGTGTTTTCAGCCGATTGGCAATGCTTCAAGTGAAAAGGGAGGCCGTTACAGGCCTCCCTTCCGATCTTCTACCCAACCTCTGCCGCGACCGCCCGGGTGAAGGCGAACTCCCCATCGAGCGCGTCCACGGTGATGCGGTCGCCGTCGTGGAACTCGCCCTCCAGGATCTTCATCGCAAGCGGGTCCTGGATCCGCTTCTGGATCGTCCGCTTGAGCGGGCGCGCGCCGTAGGTCGGGTCGAACCCCTCGGCCGCAAGCTCCTGTTCCGCCCGGTCGGTCACCTCGATCTCGATCTTCCGGTCCGCGAGCCGCTTCCTCAGGTACCCGAGCTGGATCTCGACGATCGCCTTGATGTGCTCGGCCGAGAGCGAGTTGAAGATGATGATCTCGTCGAGCCGGTTCAGGAACTCCGGCCGGAACTGCGCCCGCAGGGCCTCCGTGACCCGGCCCCGCATCTCCCGGTCATCGGTCCCGGCCATCTCCTGAATCCACTGCGAGCCGACGTTCGACGTCATGATGATCACCGTGTTCTTGAAGTCGACCGTCCGGCCCTGGCCGTCGGTCATCCGGCCCTCGTCCAGGATCTGGAGCAGCACGTTGAACACGTCCTGGTGCGCCTTCTCGATCTCGTCGAAGAGCAGCACGCTGTACGGCCTCCGACGGACCGCCTCGGTGAGCTGTCCGCCCTCCTCGAAGCCGACGTACCCCGGCGGCGCGCCGATCATCCGCGCGACCGAATGCTTCTCCATGTACTCGGACATGTCGAGCCGGATCATCGCCTTCTCGTCGTCGAACAGGAACTCCGCGAGCGCCCGGGCAAGCTCGGTCTTGCCGACGCCCGTCGGCCCCATGAAGATGAAGCTCCCGATCGGCCGGTTCGGGTCCTGCAGGCCGGCTCGCGCGCGTCTGACGGCATTCGAGACCGCCTGAACCGCCTCGTCCTGGCCGACCACCCGCTCCTTGAGCCGCTCGTCCATGTGGACGAGTTTCTGCATCTCGCCTTCCATCATCCTGGAGACGGGGATGCCGGTCCACTTGCTCACGACCTCGGCGATGTCCTCCTCGTCCACCTCCTCCTTGAGCATCTTGCGGTCCTTCTGGACCTCCACCAGGCCGGCGGTCTGCTCCTCCAGTTCCTTCTCGAGGGAGAGCATCGTGCCGTACCTGAGCTCGGCGGCCTTCTGAAGGTCGGCATCGCGCTCGGCGTGCTGGAGGTCTATCCTAGCCTGCTCGATCTGCTCCTTCGTCTGCTGGATGCGGCGCACTACGTCCTTCTCGTTCTGCCAGTGGGCCTTCATCTCCGCGCTCTGCTCGCGCAGGTCGGCAAGCTCCTTCTCCAGCTTCCCGAGGCGTTCCTTGGCGGTCTTGTCGGTCTCCTTCTTCAGGGCCTCGCGCTCGATCTCGAGCTGCCTGATCCGCCGCTCGATCACGTCTATCTCCACGGGCATGCTGTCAATCTCGATGCGCAGGCGTGACGCGGACTCGTCAATCAGGTCAATCGCCTTGTCCGGCAGGAACCGGTCCGCGATGTACCGGTGCGAGAGCACCGCCGCCGCCACGATCGCCGAGTCGTTGATCTTCACGCCGTGGTGGACCTCATACCGCTCCTTCAGGCCGCGCAGTATGGCGATCGTGTCGTCCACGTCCGGCTCCCCTACGACGATCGGCTGGAACCTCCGCTCGAGGGCGGCGTCCTTCTCGATGTGCTTGCGGTACTCGTCGAGCGTGGTCGCGCCGACGCAACGAAGCTCGCCCCGCGCGAGCATCGGCTTCAGCATGTTCGAGGCGTCCACCGCGCCTTCGGCGGCCCCCGCTCCCACCACGGTGTGCAGCTCGTCAATGAAGAGGATGACCTCGCCCTCGGCTTCCGCGACCTCGCGAAGAACGGCCTTCATGCGGTCCTCGAACTCGCCCCGGTACTTAGCGCCCGCGATCATCCCCCCGATGTCCAGCGCGATCAGCCGCTTGTCCTTCAGTCCCTCGGGGATGTCGCCGGACTCGATGCGCTGCGCGAGGCCCTCGACGATCGCCGTCTTGCCGACCCCCGGTTCGCCGATCAGCACCGGGTTGTTCTTGGTGCGCCGGGACAGTACCTGGACCACCCGCCGAATCTCCTCGTCCCGGCCGATCACCGGGTCGAGCTTCCCCTTGCGCGCCATCTCGGTCAGATCGCGGCCGTATCTCTCCAGCGCCTGGTACTTCTCCTCGGGGTTCTGATCGGTGACTCGCGCGGTCCCCCGTACGTCGGTCAGAGCCTGGAGGATCTTGTCCTTCGCCGCGCCGAGCGACCGGAGTATGTTGCCCGCCTCGCTCTTCGACTCGGAGATCGCCAGAAGGAGGTGCTCCGTGCTGACGTACTCGTCCTTCATCCGCTGGGCCTCGTCCCAGGCCTTGTCGAGCGCGGATTTGAGCTCGGCCGAGATGTAGACCTGGCCGGTGACGCCCTGGACCTTAGGCATGCGGTCGAGCAGAGCCTCCACCTGTCGCTGAGCCGCGCGTGGGTCCACGCCGATCTTCTGGAGGACAGGCGTGACGACGCCCTCCTCCTGCGTCAGTAATGCAAGAAGAAGGTGCTCCGCGCCGATCTCCTGTTGCCCGTTCCGGTCCGCGAGGTTCTGCGCCTCCTGGACGGCTTCCTGTGCCTTGATCGTAAACTTGTCCATTCTCATCCGTTGAAATCCCTCCAACCGTGCTCGATATCGCGTGCGCCCGGAATGTTGATACCCCTCCGGCCGCGAGCCTACTCTACTCAATCGAAGCTATCATACCACTTGATAATAGTATTGTCAAGTGTTTTTCTGCCGTCCGGCCGTCGTGCTCCCGGAAGTTATCGCTCGTATGCCTGCCCAGCACTCCCGCGCCCAAGGCTCGAGGCTGTTTGCGCAGGCCCGAACCCAAGTGAGGGCCTGCAAACCGGCCTTCCCCGAGATGCATCTCTGCGGTAGTCCATTCCACGCTCGAACGAGCGCAAGAGCGCAACTCTATATACTGCGCGCGTCTTTGCGCAGATCGTTTGCTACTCGAGCAACAGCGTGGGTTCGGCCTGACTGTAGATGACATCACGCCCGTTCTTCGCCTTTGATAGCTCCCCTGCGCACACAGCATCCCTCAGAGCAATCTCGAGGGTGCGCTTGGCAATCCCCTCCACCTTCGCCAGCTCGATCAGGTCCTTCCGGGGAAGGCTCCCGCCCGCATCCGCAAGCGCGCGGAGCACGAAGTCGAGCGCCGCCTGCGTCCGGTCCGCCTTCGCGCCGGGAAGTCCGAGCCTTGACTCCGGGAGAGACGTTCTGCTACCATTCACCCGTCATCTACCACCTTCTCGAATGGGGACGCCGCATGCCGACTGTCGAGCCGGGAATCTCCGCTCTGCTCCCGAAAGAAGCGATCGAGGAACTGCTCTCCGCCGCGCTCAGCCGCGGGGGCGACTTCGCCGAGGTCTACGTCCAGCGGTCGAAGAGCACGAGCATCCCTCTCGAGGAGCGCAAGATCCGGTCCGCCGAGATGCGGGTCGCGCAGGGAGTCGGAATCCGCGTGCTCTCCGGGGAGAAGACCGGATATGCATACTCCGACCGCCTCGACATGGAGAGCCTTCTGGAATCCGCCCGCACCGCCGCCCATATCGCCGCGGGGCCGGGCTGTGAGAGGCCCGTCAACGTCTCATCCGAGACTGTGCCCGATTACTACACCGTCGGCATCGAACCATCGGCCCGCCCGGTCGCCGAGAAGATCTCGCTGGTAAAGCGCGCGAACAAGGCCGCATACGACTACGATCACCGGATCAAGCAGGTAGATGCCGGCTTCTCGGACGACGAGAAGGAGATCGTGGTCGCCAACTCCGACGGCCTCTGGATCGCCGACCGCCAGACGATGATCCGCATGAGAGTCGCCTGTCTCGCCGGCCACAAGGGCGTCTCCCGCAGCGGGAGCTACGGCGGCGGCGGTCGAGTGGGCATGGAGTATTTCGACTCCGTCTCTCCCGAGGAGATCGGCCGAGAGGCCGCCAGGGTAGCCGTCATCCAACTCGATGCCGTGCCCGCTCCCGCCGGGATGATGCCGGTCGTGATCAAGAACGCATGGGGCGGGGTGCTCCTCCACGAGGCCGTCGGGCACGGGCTCGAGGCCGATTTCGTCCGCAAGAAGACGAGCATCTTCGAGGGCAGGGTGGGGCAGAAGGTCGCCGCCGACATCTGCACGCTCGTGGACGACGCTACCGTCCCGGGCGCCCGGGGCACCATCAACATAGATGACGAGGGCACGCCGGGACAGCGCAACGTGCTGATCGAGAACGGAGCGCTTCGCGGCTACATGACCGACCGCCTGAACGGCGGGCTTCTCGGACTCCCTCTCACGGGCAACGGCCGGCGCCAGAGCTACCACGACTACCCTATCCCGCGCATGACATGCTTCTTCATGGAGGCCGGCGACTCCGATCCCGACGAGATCGTGCAGTCCGTCAAGCGCGGGGTCTACGCGGGTTTCTTCAGCGGCGGCCAGGTGGACATAACCAACGGCAACTTCACCTTCAGCATCACCGAGGGCTATCTCATAGAAAACGGCAAGCTCACCGCCCCGATCCGCGGCGCGACTCTCATCGGCAACGGGCCGGACATCCTGACGAAGGTTGTGATGGTCGGCTCCGACCTGGCGCTCGACGCGGGGATCGGCACCTGCGGCAAGGGTGGGCAGTCCGTGCCGACCACCGTCGGTATGCCGACCGTCAAGGTTTCCGAGATGACCGTCGGCGGGACGGAGACTGAGTAGACGATGGACTACCGGCAGTTCGCACAAGATGTAGTGGCGGCCGCGATGCTCGCGGGCGCTCACGAGGCCGAGGTCTACCTCCAGACCGGCAGCCAGTTCGACGTCAACGTCCGGCTCGGAGACGTCGAGACCCTGACGCAGGCGTCGTCGAAAGGCCTCGGTCTGCGCGTCTTCGTGGACAAGCGGATGGCTTTCGCCAGCACGACCGACTTCGGCGCCGACACGATCGCCGACATGGTTCGGACCACGGTACAACTGGCGAAGCAAGCCGGGCGCGACCGGTTCAACGGCCTGCCGGACACCGGACCGGCCGCCGTTCCGGACCTCGAGCTCTTCGACCACTCCATCGCCGACCTGGCTACCGACCGCAAGATCGAGATGGCCCGCGAGTCGGAGACTGCCGCGCTCTCGTACGACGACCGGATCACGAACAGCTACGGCGGCGGGTTCAGCAGTTCCTCGGGCAGTTCGATCATCGCCAACTCGAACGGTATCTGCTGCGAGAAGTCGGGTACTTACTGCGGTATCGGGTGCGCCCCCCTCGCCGAGCAGGAAGGCCGGAAGGAGGTCGCCTCCTACGGCTGCGGGAAGCGTTTCCTGGACCAACTCGAGCCCCCCGATTTCGTAGGGCGAGAGGCGGCTCGTCGGGCCGTTCAGAAGCTCGGAGCGCGGAAGGTGGAGACGCAGAAGGCTCCAGTGGTCTTCGAGTGGAGCGTCGCCTCGATCCTTTGGGACGCCGTCTTCGACGCGCTCGACGGCGAGGGAGTCCACCGGGGCATGTCCTTCCTCAAGAACAAGCTGGGCAAGAGAGTGGCGTCGCCGCTCGTCACGCTGATGGACGACCCGTTGATGCGCTCCGGCATAGGTTCGATGCCGTTCGATGGGGAGGGCGTGCCGACACGGTGCAAGACGGTCGTGGAGGACGGTATCCTCAGAATGTACTTCTATGACGCCCGGACCGCGCGCAGGTACGGGGATGAACCCTCCGGCAACGCCCGGCGCGGCTACTCGGGCACTCCGAGTATCGGCCCGACGAACTTCTACCTGCGGCCGACGCAGGTGGCCCCGGAGGAAATCGTCCGGGGCATATCGAACGGCTTCTACGTCACCGAGACTATGGGGCACGGCATCAGCGCCGTCACCGGCGACTTCTCCGTGGGCGCGTCCGGCATGTGGATCAGGGACGGCGAACTCGCGTTCCCCGTGCATGAGGTGACCATCGCCGGGAACATGCTCGAGATGATGCTGAACGTGGAGCAGATCGGCGACGACGCGAAGTTCACGTCCTCCATCGTGAGCCCCACATTCAAGATCGCCGAAATGACCGTCAGCGGCAAGTGACGCAGTCTCAGTCTGATGTGTCCGACCTGTCGGACCCGTCGGACAATCCCTATCTGGAATTCAGCTTGAATACTCAGCAGCCAGAAAAGTATCTCTCCGGCGTGACGTTCAGGGCCGTCCTGATCGCCCTGCTGATCATACCCTTCAACAACTACTGGATATTCCTTACCGAAATCGTGCGGTACGCGGGCCACCCGACCACGATCTCGCTCTTCTACAACGCCGTCTTCATCCTGCTCCTGCTCGTCCTGGCCAACACCGGCATTCGGCGTATCGCGCCCAGGTACGTACTTTCTCAAGGCGAGCTGCTCACGATCTACATCATGATCAACCTGTCGTCCGCCCTCGCCGGCCACGACATGATCCAGGTGCTCGTCCCCGGCATCGCGCACCCCTTCAAGTTCGCCACGCCTGAGAACAAATGGGCCGAGTTGTTCCTGGGATTCATACCGAAATGGCTGTCGGTGAGGGACCCGGAGGCCATCAAGGGATTCTACCAGGGCGCGAGCACTCTCTACACCAAGCGGACCCTCCTGATCTGGGCCGTTCCCGTCGGTATGTGGACGATCTTCATAATCATCCTGCTGTGGGTGATGATGTGCCTCACCGTGCTGCTCAGGAAGCAGTGGACCGAGCGAGAGAAACTGACCTACCCGCTTGTGCACCTCCCGCTCGAAGTCTCCAACGAGAAGTCGGGCTTCTTTCGCAACAAGCTTCTCTGGATCGGGGTCGGCATCGCGGTGGCCGTGGACCTCATCCAGGGGCTTCACGTGCTCTATCCCTCGGTGCCGGGCCTGCAGATCAAGGGCATCAATCTCAGCAACTACATAACCACTCAGCCGTGGAACGCGATCGGCAACTGCCCGATCTCATTCTACCCCTTCGCGATCGGGCTCGGGACGCTTCTGCCGCTCGACCTGTCGTTCTCCTCATGGTTCTTCTTCATCTTCTGGAAGGCGGAGCTGGTCATCGCCGCCGCGCGCGGATGGAACCAGATCCCAAGGTTCCCTTACGTGAACGAGCAGTCGTTCGGGGCGTATATGGGGATATTCTTCTTCGCAATCTGGGCGAGCAGGAAGTTCCTCTCGTCGCTGATCGGCCACATCCTGACCGGCAAGGGTGAGATGGACGACGCCGGGGAGCCCCTGCGGTATCGGACCGCCGCTTTCGGGGCGATGATCGGCGGCCTCCTGCTAACCGCCTTCGTCTACGCCATGGGCATGTCCCTCTGGCTGATAGTGGCCTTTTTCGCTATCTACTTCGCCCTCTCGATCGCGGTTACGCGCATGAGGGCCGAACTCGGCCCCCCTGCTCACGACCTCCACGCGGCGGGGCCGGATACCATCCTGCCCTCGATCATCGGGCCGGCGCACCTGGGCCCTCAGAATCTGGTCGTCCTCTCGATGATGTTCTGGTTCAACCGCGCCTATCGGGCGCACCCGATGCCGTTCATGCTCGAGGGCTACAAGATGGCCGAGCGCGCCTCCGTGAGCTACCGCAAGCTCTTCGCGGCGATAATGCTCGCCGTCGTCGCCGGCACGATCGCGAGCTTCTGGTCCCAGCTGCACATCTGCTACGAGGTCGGCGCCGCGTCGAAGGTCGCCCCTCCGACCGTGCCGCTCATCTTCGGCGGCGAGCCTTACAACCGCCTCGACGGCTGGCTCAAGGGCGTCGCCGTCCCGAGCGCGAATATCACATGGGCGATCATCGTCGGTTTCCTGTTCACCATCCTCCTGAACAGCCTCAGGATGCGCTTCTTCTGGTTCCCGTTCCACCCGGTCGGTTTCGCCGTCTCCAGCACGTGGTCCATGCACCAGCTCTGGATGTGCATGTTCATCGCGTGGCTGATCAAGCTCATGCTCCTCCGATACGGCGGGCTCCGGACCTACCGCGCCGCGGCGCCTCTTTTCCTCGGTCTGATCATAGGTGAGTGCGTGATGGGCAGCATCTGGACGATCGTCGGGATCGCCCTCAACACTCAGACCTACGCCTTCTGGCCGTAAGTGCGCCCCGGTCCTCCCCCATTCTCTCCAGTCTCGGCGATCCCGTGCCGATAATCTCTCCTGGAGCATCATCCGCAGATGTTCGTGGTCGGCGAAAAACATTGTGAATGGCGCTATGCGCTGTGGAACAATGCACTTGAAGCTCTGCTGCCATACTAATTGCGGATAAAGCTTCACAGGCGTCCTGCTCGGAGCATCGGGCGGCCGCCGGAGATCTTCGCCGACCACGCGCCGGCGACAAAATCCAGGAGGTGTACGAGTGAAGGCAATCAGAGAGAGACGCGGCGAGAAGGGTTTCACCCTTATCGAGATCATGATCGTCGTCCTGATCATCGGTATTCTGCTCGCGATCGCGGTGCCGAACTTCATCAAGGCGAGGGAGACGTCCCGTGCCAAGGCATGCGTGTCGAACCTGAAGCAGATTGACGCCGCGAAGGAACAGTGGGCGATGGACACCAAGGCTGGGTCGGACGCAACCCCAACTTGGCCGGACGATCTCGTGGGCGTAGACGCCTACATCAAGACCGAGCCGACTTGTCCGTCCGACGGCGAGTATGCCGCGAACGACATGACGACCGCGCCGACGTGTACGGTCGGTGCGAACGGTGATGCCACTACGGACGACCACGTCCTAGACTAGTCGTTGGTGAGATTCCGGGGCCGGATTCCCCTCGGGCGTCCGGCCCCGCGCTTCTCTGCGCAGGCCGCCTTCATCGTCGTTCCGGAATGCTCCGCGCGGCGTGTCCGGGGGCCTGTTCGCATATGAGGGATGCACCAACATCCGGGGGCAATACAGAATGTCTCGAACCCTTCGACTGAAGAACAGGCAAGGCTTCTCACTGCTCGAGATGATGATCGTCGTCCTGGTCATCTCCGTTCTGACCGCCATCGCCATCCCGGCGTTCGTCGGGGCGAGAACCAGGTCTCAGGCGAGATCCTGCTGCGCCCAACTCCGCCAGATCAAGTACGCCAAGGAGACCTGGGCGATGTCAACCCACCAGTCGGCCGGGGGAGTTCCGGAGTGGCCGGACATATACCCGGACTACATCAAGGAGATGCCGGAGTGTCCGGGCGGCGGGGAGTACACCATCCGGGCGGTCGGCGAGGACCCGCTGTGCTCAGTCGGGGGCAAGCACATCTGCCCATGAGCCCGGCGTTCTGCGGCATCCGTAGAATCCGACCGGGCGGCAGCCAGAGTTGGAGGCGCTTATGCAGCCGATGATCGGAAAACCGAAGCGAAAGTGCGGGGGCTTCACCATGGTAGAGGTGCTGCTGGTGATTCTCGTGCTTTCGTTCAGCGCACTCATATTCGCGGCGGCGTTCCCCAGCGCGCAGATATCCCGCATCAAGGCCGTGCACATGTCCTACGCGATGGGCCTCGCCCAGCAGACGATCGAGGAGAAACGGTCGGCCGGTTACGCCAATCTGCTCGACGGCACATCCGAGGTGAGCGTCCCGGCCGAACTGCCGGGCGCGCAGCAGACCACCACTATCGAAGATTTCGGCGCGAATATCAAGAAGATTGACGTGACGATCACATGGGGCGGCTACCGCATGGTCGGAGGCACCGTCCACATGTCAACGCTGATAAGCGATCACAGTTGAGGCTCCAATGAGCAAATCAGAAGCACATCTCTCACTGATACGAAGACGGGGCGGTTTCTCGCTGATCGAGGTGATCGTCGCGTCCGGACTGCTCGTAATGGTGCTGGTCGGTACCGTGGCGCTGTTCGGGAGCACTTCCCGACTGTGGCGCATAGGAACTAGCGGGACGACCGCCAACATGTACGGCAGCCTGGCCATGCGCAAGATCGCTACCGAGATGCAGGAGGGGCAGTCAGCCTACGAGCAGAACGGCCACCTGTTCGTGCAGTTCCCCCGCTTCGACTCCTACACCGGATCATACCAGCGCACGGTTGCAGGCGACCTGGTCGAATACTACCTCTCCGGCGACAACGGGACGGAATCCCCGGTCGAGAACGGCGACAACACACTGTGGAAACGCGTTGACGGCAGCCGCACCCGCCTCGCCTCGCACCTCCGCAGCTTCGAGTTCAGTTTGAGCGGTACCACCATGGTTCGGCTTGCCATGCGAGGCGTAGAGTCCGAGAACGTGGGGATAAACCCGGATCTCATTCAGCAGAGCGTCTCTCTGCGCAACAGGTAGCGGAAGGCGCATTCCTGGGCGGTTCTTCCGCAGGCAGGAGGGAGTGTAGGTAGAATGATACGAAGGACGATCGCTTCCCGATCCGGGTCGGCGCTCATGACCAGCATCATGGTGATGATGATGATCTCCATGCTGGCCCTCGCCTACATAAGCCTTACCACCACCAATATGGTCCGGGCGCGCAGGGACGCGGACCGCGCGGTGGCCTTCCACCTGGCCGAGGCCGGCGTGGAGTACGCCATCGCCCAGATCATCGCCGCGGCCGAGGGCAACGGCGGATACATCCCGTACATGAGCGCCGACGACACCGAGACGCTCGGCCAACTGATCGAAGGTTCGACCGGGCGGTACACCGTAGTGCCGGACGGCGGAGGCAGCAGCCGGGGCGCCTCGGTGACGTCGGTCGCAACGTACCGCGGGATAACCGAAAGGGTTCGCGTGCGGGTCAGCACCGGGTCCATCGGCATCTGGGACAACGCGATTTTCGCCGGCGTCGGGCAGTCCGGCAGAGGCATCAACGGCAACGTGGACATCCGCGGCTCCGTGCACATACTCGGCGAGGGAGACCCGTTTTCCGACCTGAACGGAAACGGGGTCTGGGATGACGAGGAGCCTTTCACGGACACGAATGGGAACGGCGTTTTCGAGCCTGGACGCGGGGAGACCTTCACCGATACGGACGGCAACGGCGTCTGGACCCCGGCCGAGCCGTTCCAGGACAGCAACATGAACGGCTACTACGACGAGCCTCTTACGGCCACCGACCTGGACGTCGCCGCCGACCTGAGCGGGCGAGCCTACATCGGCAACAACTACAACGGCATGCCCGCCGCGTTGCGCGCCAAGGTTCCTCCTCTCTCCAGCGTGAGCTACGGCGGCCAACTCGTGGAGAGCCTCAACGCCGAGCTACGCGTCAAGCACGGCATGGTCAACCTCTCGGGTGCGGCCACAGTCGGCTCTCCCAACAACACGGGCAATCTGTTGAAGGACACTCTCGACGGAGTGTATGTGACCGACGGCTACGGCGGCAACAAGGGCTCGTCGAACATCTACTCCGACAACGGCCACAGCCAGGGTTACGACCTCGGCGACCGAATCACGTTCCCGAGCCTGCTGGACCCTTACACGAACCCCAACACGGGGCTCAGCTATGCTACGTATGCGGCCTACCTGCGATCGCGGGCGATGGTCGTGCCGATCACGAAGCTCGACAGCAGTATCGCTTCGTTCACGATGACCGACGGCGTCAACTCCATGACCTGGAACGCGGTTGCCAAGACTGTCACGATAAACGGGATCGTTCGTCTTACCGGAAGCCTCGATCTGGCGAAGAAGAACGAAGCGCTCAGCTACCAGGGCAGGGGGACCTTCTTCGTGGAGGGGGACATCCGCGTGCACTGCAGCGTTCTGCCGATAAACACCTTCCCGACGACCGATGCCCTGGGCTGCATTGCCGGTCGCGATATCGAGTTCGCTACCGGATCGGGCGAGTCCCAACTGAGCGGCGCCGGAGCGTGGTACGCCCAGAGAAAGATCGTCAGCGCGAAACAGAACCAGTTCGCGGGAACGTACGTGGCCAACTACTTCGACATGGGCACCAACGTGCCGAACATATACCAGGTTCCCCTGCTCTCCAGGAACCTGCCGCCCGGCATGCCCGGCGCCGACGAGGCGGTCACATCCGTCCAGGTCGTGAGCTGGCGTCGGCTCTGACGTCTTGTGCCGCCTCGTGAATCGTGCTATATTGAAGCCAGGAAGGTTTTCGGCCTTTCACCGCTCCGCGCGGCGAGGGGCCTTTTCTTTGGTCGAGGTGCTGTACGGTGTTCGTTCGCAGGATCAGGATAGCGTCGGTGATTCTGGCAGCAGCGGCCGTTCTCTTCGCGGGAACGGCGGCATATCTGCTCGGCGGCGGCCGCGTCTACCCCGGAGTGCGTCTCGCCGGGGCCGACCTGAGCAACATGACGCCCGACCAGGCGTCCCAGCGCATAGGCCTGCTCGCGGCCGAGGCCGGGTCGCGGCGGCTCGATCTCCGCTATGCCGGTGAGTCAACGGCCGTCTCCGTCGCCGAACTCGGCGGCACGGTGAACGTGCGCGCGGCCGCCGATTCCGCCTTCGGGTACGGAAGGCGGGGCAACCTGTTTCGGCGGCTGGCCGAGGTCATCGCCGCCCGGCGCGCGCCCGTAGACCTGCCTATGAAGTACGACTTCGACGAATCGGCGGCGTCGGAGTTCCTGCGGGCGGCTGCGACGAACATCAATAGAGACCCCGAGAACGCAAGGCCGGTCTCCTACGACGGCTCGGTAGTCATCCGGCCCGAGAAGCCCGGCATCCGCCTGAAGATCGAGGAGAGCACGGCGCGGCTCGTCGCTGCGATCAACTCCGGGCGGACAGAGGTGGACCTTGCGGTCGAGACGAGCGCCCCGAAGGTCAAGTCATCCGATCTCGAGGGCATCGACGGCGTCGCCGGCTCGTACTCGACGCCGTACAACTCCTGGGAGCGCGACCGGAGCCACAACCTCAGGGTCGCATGCCGGGCGCTGGACGGCACTATCATCAAGCCCGGCGGGGATTTCAGCTACAACCAGGTAGTCGGCCCGCGCGATCGGAAGTCCGGCTTCCGGGACGCCAAGATGTTTGTAGAGGGACGCGTCGAGTCGGGCACCGGCGGCGGGGTGTGCCAGGTCTCCACCACCGTCTACAATGCCGCGCTGCTCGCCAACCTGAAGATTCTCCGCCGCTCGCACCACTCGCGCCCGGTCGTATACGCGCCCGTCGGGAGAGACGCCACCGTCGCGCCGAACATAGACCTCAAGTTCCGCAACGACACTGATGCGCCGATATACATTTCGGCGTCCGTCGGCGAAAAGACCGTCAACGTCACGATCTTCGGGCGCCGGCACGACGGCCGCAAGGTGGCGATAGTCGCGGAGGGGCACTCCGTCGTCTCGGCGCGGACGGTCAGGCAGGTGGATGACGGCATCGAACCCGGCAAGAGCGTCGTGGCGCAGGCGGGCCGGTCCGGTCATCGGATCACCATCTACCGGGTCGTCAGCGAGGGCGGCAGAGTTGTGTCGAGGGAACTCGTCTCGCGCGACGTCTATGCCCCGGAGACCCGGATCATCCGCGTGTCGGGCGGCGCCGAGATGTAGCCCGAGGACCGTCCGGCGTGAAAAAATCTGCGGAAGTATTGACAACGCGCATTCTCCCGCCTATAATGTACCAGCGTGAGTGTCCGGTAGAAGTTACGTACCGGACACTCAAAAACTGAATACTGGTTTCGCATTTGGCTGGGAGCTACATCCCCAGGGACCTTGCTCAACTCCGGTAGGGAGTGTGCTGGTGATGGATAGGGCATCCGAGTGCGGAGTGCCCGACGGCTTCCGGGGTATGCCGGACGAGGTCGTCGCTCTGCATGCCAGGGACGGCAGCGAAGAAGCCGCGGAGCACCTGTTAAGCAAGTACAGGAGTCTTGTCGAAGGGAAGGCCAGATCCTATTTCCTTGCGGGGGCCGACCACGAGGACGTGGTCCAGGAAGGCATGATAGGCCTCTACAAGGCGATCCGGGATTTCCGGAGCGACAGGCTCTCGCGTTTTCGCGCCTTCGCGGAACTCTGTGTGACCCGGCAGATCATCACCGCCGTCAAGACAGCGACCAGGCAGAAGCACATACCTCTGAACCGGTATGTATCGCTCCACGGCACACCGCCGGACGGGGAGTCGGAAGGCTCCCTGATTGACGTGATACCTGATTCCTGCGTAGCCGATCCCGAGCACGTCGTTG
This sequence comes from Armatimonadota bacterium, assembly GCA_017993055.1. Taxonomy (NCBI): domain Bacteria; kingdom Bacillati; phylum Armatimonadota; species Armatimonadota bacterium. The sequence goes on along the minus strand of JAGONM010000038.1, from coordinate 757 downwards.
TGGATATGCAGGCGCAGGACTTCTTCCGAGGCGGGGAGTACGATGAACTCAGCGACTTGGAGTCCCGGGTGCTGAGATGGTACCTTGAAGGCATGTCTTACCGCGAGATGGCGGCGATGCTGACATGCCGGACGAAATCAGTTGATAACGCCCTCCAGCGTGTCAAGCGTAAGATAGGCCGGCACATCGGAGGGGATTAGCGCCGACGTAGCTCAATTGGCAGAGCAGGGGTTTTGTAAACCTCAGGTTGCGGGTTCGAGTCCCATCGTCGGCTCCAGATTCGAACTTCGGATTTCGAGCTTCGAATTTGCGTCTGAATATGGGGGAATGCCCGAGTGGCCAAAGGGAGCAGACTGTAAATCTGTCGGCGATGCCTACGGTAGTTCGAATCTACCTTCCCCCACCATCACTGAGTGCCCGAAGTCGCCCGATGCGAGGCCGGGCGTTTTGCATGACATATCTGCTGGCGGCATAAAGTACGCCCACGTGGCGCAGAGGCAGCGCACCTCTTTGGTAAAGAGGAGGTCATGGGTCCGATTCCCATCGTGGGCTCCATTTTTTGCCGGCGGCGGACAAAGCAACAAAGCGGCGTTATCCCCCGCACCGGGGCGCCGCCCGATTCTCATCTATGGAGGCATAAAAGATGGCTAAGCAGCGGTTTGAGAGGACAAAGCCGCACGTAAACGTGGGAACGATCGGCCACGTTGACCACGGCAAGACGTCGCTGACGTCGGCGATGACGACGATACTTTCGCAG
>JAGONM010000037.1 GCA_017993055.1 Armatimonadota bacterium | reverse complement strand
GATGGATCGTCCGGGTTGCGCCACTGGAAGTTCTCGTTGATCGCGTAGGTATTGATCGGGTAGGGCCCGGGCGTCTGATAGCCGTAGTAGGCGTAGAGGAAATCCCTGTCGTAGGAAACGCCCGCGTATCTGTCCGAGCTATGGGGATGGGAGTCGTGGATGATGACGTCAGTAGATTCCTCTATCAGTTCGGGCTCCGCGTCCTCTTCAGTAGGGTCGGTATAGCGCGCCCTCACAAGAAGCGTGATCTGATTGGCCGCTCCATCGGGACCGGCCTTGAGTATCGGGATGTAGAAGACGTCCACCATATCCGGTATCGGGTGTCCGGGGTTGAACGTGCCGGGAATACCCTCATTCGCCAGGTTGACGCCCGCAGTCATGCGAAACTCGTACAGCCTGCCCTCGCCGGAAGCCGGATTGCCCCTTCCCGCATTGTGCGGCAGTCTGTAGCAAGTCGAGCCGACATAGGGAGTGTACACGCACAGCTCCAGAGAGTTGGCGTCCGGGAAGCGCCCATCTTCCTGATGCCAGTTGAACTGGATCGTGAATATGGAGTTGGACGTTCCCTCTCCGGGAACGTCATCCCCCTCCGCGCCCTCCGGCTGTGGAGTCACGTAGAGATCCGTGATGGAAGCCGCGTGAGCGCCAAGCGCCAGCACGACCACCATCGCGACTGCTATGATCAGATTCAGAGTGAGTTTTCGCATACTATTAAATACCTCAAGAGAGCTAGAAACATGGGCCAGCCGATGCTCTGCGGCAGTGCAATACCCCTACGGAATGGGCGGCGGCCCACCCCCATCGTCACCGCCGTCGTCCGGCGGCGAACCGCCCACGCTGGCGCCTATCTGCGCTGCTGGGGAAATGACAATCGCCTCAACTCGATCGTCCAGCAGTTTGAACCAGTATCCCTGCCACGGCGTCAGTGGAGCGCTGCGCAGAGTGGACCAGTTCCAGGTATTGAAGGTCGTGTTCCAGGAGTACAGCGTCCGGCTGATCATCCGCTTCGCGATGGCTTCATCGTACGTCAGTATCCCGTAGGCAGGAGCATAGAACTTCAACTCGCCCATGGTCACGATGTACACATACGGGTTTCCTATCATGTTCCAACCCCGACGCACCGGGATCATGTGACCTGTACCGCCCTGCCATTGTAGAGGCGCGTACGTGCCGGGCGTCATGTCGGTCTGAGATGGAACAGCCATCTTCAGCCAGTATGCTTCTCCGGGGGTGACGCTCAGGACTTCCTCATAGGGGTAGTAAGGTGCGCTCCTGGGCAGACTCGTGTCGTATCGGAACATCTTGATCATGCTGCCCGGCATCAGTCCGAGCGAACTCGGGCTGGTGCTCGTCAGCAAGAACGGCACCGAGAACTGCTGCCAGCCATAGGTCAGCGAACGCGTGGATATCGCCGGAACGTTGATATCGCGGCGCAAGATCGTCCCGCCCATCGGATAGGCATTGACGGAAACGTAGTAAGTCAACAAGCCTGTCTTCGCGCCGGTGGCCCTGACGAGCCAGGAAACCGAACTCTCACTGTTAGCGCCGATCAGCGGTATGCTCTTGGTCGCCTGTGGCTCCGAAGAGTCCAGAGCCAGACCGGAAGGCAGGATCAAGGTGAACCCGCAGTTCGTCAGGTTCGTCGCCGAGTCCTGGTTCTCCAGAGAGGCCGTGATCCGGAATGTCTCCGGACCGTAGACCTCCTCGCCGGTGATCTCATCCACATAGTATTTCAGAGCGACCGGCCCGTTGACGGATGCCGCATACACCGGGCGGTCAATGCTCGGCAAGTTGACAGAGCTATTCCACGCCGGATTGCCGATGTAGTGGATGATGGTCCGACTCTTCCCGGCGGCGACGGTGACCGGTTTCCAGAACGCCGCATATCCCAGATTGTTGGTGATGTATTGGTGTTCAGGCCAAATCTCGTATCCCCAGATGAACTTCGGAACGAGCGATGTGCTCAGCGGATCAGCAACGTACGACCATGCACTGGATGACAGCGCCGAGTATTCATCGATGCCCAGCATATCGGGTTTGGCCGCGCTGTTGCCTTCAAGAACGATGCGAGCTGCTCTCGACGGATCGCTCACACCGTTGTAGAAGTCCACGTAAGCCGGAATCTGTGGAGACGAGATCAAGGTGCGCTCTTCCACAAGAGGATAGCCCGGAATGCTGACGGCATTTCGCTGATTGAGCACGCCGGTATTCTGCGGCTCGACAAATATGTCACCGTCAATCCTGACCCCGACCTGGTGCGAGACCGCGTCATTGTTCGTGATCGTCCACTTGAAGCGAACCATGTCGTGCAGCAGCCTGACCTCCTGTTCGAAGGTGATCGGCCCCAGAACTCCTTCGGCAGGAACCGGCTGCCAGATTCCCCTGATCGCCTTCTGGTTCGGCACAAGGCTTGGCACAAGCAACCAGGAGCCGTCACCAGCGTCACCCCAGATGCCGAGACTGCCGCCCTTCTCGAACGTCGCCCACACCTTGCCAAGTGTGTCCTCGTCCTCCGGCAGCATATCTATCATGAGGCGGACCGATCCCCAGTCAACCACGGACTCATGGTCGTCCATGGAACTGGAGGGATCGCCCTCGACGTTCCATATCGAAAAGCGCCCGGAGGAGTCCGCGCCGCTCTGATATATGGTCACGCCGACGAAACTGTTATTCATGGATATCGACGTAACCACGTCCTCTTGCGTCAACGCAGCTGTCGGAAGCAGCAGCAACACGGCCGCGCTAAGCAAGAAGGTCAGTGATGCGTGATTTCGCTGTAACAATATGATCCTCCGTAAACCCGTGCCGCGTCGTCGCATCAGAGCCGATCGGTGGTATAGCCCGGGTTGACTATCAACGTGATGTCATGCCCGCCTGACACCTGGGCGTTGTCAATGTAGACCGAACGGTCTGTCCCGGGCGCACCGGCAAACGCCGCCACAAACACCGTCATGGTTGACGACTGCGCGGTCGCATACGCGAGCTGCTGCGACCAGTCCCCGACGAGGGACTCGGTTGAAGACCAGACAACGCTCGACGCGAGAGGGTCGGTACCACCGGTCGGATCAATACCGACCTGAGTGCCTTCTCCGAACGGCCACCTGCAAGTGCCCGAAACTCCGGAGCAGTTCATGTCTCGCCTGGTCCATGCCGAAAAGGTGTATCTCTGCCCGGGCAAAACCGCTATCTGCTGGTAGATGCCTCCAACGAACCACCCGGCCGAACTCGCCGGCATGACTTTCTGGGACACACCATCGGTGACACCCACGGACCCAACGGTGAAGTGCGCCTCTCCGCTAGCCGCGAATGCAGACCAGTCCGATGCAACCTGACCCGTGCAGTCCGGCGCCGTAGTCAGTCCAAACGTACCCTGGAAGGATGCGTTGTACGTGCGCGCCGTAATCGGAGCATCCACCTTGACCTTCACCCACTGCGACTGCCAGGGCTGCATCACCGCACTGCTCACCGACGCGGTGCTATACCTCTGGTTGACAGGATCATAGCTGTATATATAGTTGCCAATCCAGCCCATCGTGACTGCTTCCTGCGCTGTCAGGCGCAGTCCGCCGTAATCCACCAGCGCGCTCGACCAGGGAGCGGCCGAAACGTACGGGCATCCAACCATATTCCATCCCTTATAGAGCCCGATCTCATAAGGCCCGCCCCCCACCTCGGAAGCCGTAGCCGGATTCAGACCCGGCAGAGTCCAACCGGAACTCCGAACTCTCAGCCAGTAGCCGAGACCGGCCGGAGGCGTGGCGACAGCACTACCGGACGGCCGAACGGACAGGTTCGCGATGACGCTGTAAGGATGGAACGTCGCTTCGTTGTCCATGCGCGCTCCATATGCATATGCGGCATACCGCGGGCTCTCTCCATCCGTGTAGGCGTACCTCCACAGCTGCGAACCCGTTCCGATCACCTGATCCGGGGTAACGGAACTGTCGAGCTTGTAGGGCACGGAGAACATGTGCCAGCCCGGATTCAGCGTGGCGGCCCGAACGATAAAGGTACTGGAGTCCTCCGCCGATACCGCGACCGGAAGCTCCGAATCGAAAAGAATGTCGCTGTCTGCGGAAGCCGTGATGGTGTGTGAACCGGCGGCGATCGGGTAATCGAACTGAAGATAGGTCTTCCCGGCGGCCGCATCGAGCGTGTAGTACAAGCCGCTCCAATCCTGAATAGCCGCACCCGATCCTCCGATGAGCAGCACCTGGCCAGCCGTGCCCTTGTCGAGCCATACTCGGATGGATGAGGCCAGGGCATGCCGGAAGTCAATGCGAATCCTGGGGCGCGCACTTGTCACAACGCTCGACTTCGCAGGAGTCTGGATCTGGACGTCAATCGAGGCCTTTTCGAGCGCCGCGCGAACGTTCAGCAACCCCCAGCCGTACGTCTCGTTCGGACGGCCGAATCCCTTAGGCGTAGCAGTGCTGTAGAGCATGTTCTTCACGTCCGCAGCCGGAACACCCTGAGACATCAGCAACGCGGCCGCGCCAGACACGATGGCCGTCGCGAAAGACGATCCGCTTATGAACTCGGCGATGTAGTTGCCGTACTTGTCAGGGAAGAGCGAACCGATCGCCTGAATCTGAGAAGGGTAGTAACCGGGAGGGTTTATCGGCGGACCGCCGCCGCCCCCGTTATCTCCGCCGCCCGAATCTACGGGACCAATCTCGGCCAGATAGGGACTGAAGGCCGTGCTTATGACGTCCTCTCCCGGAGCGACGATATCGAGCGCTCGCCCCCGCTGGGAGAAGGTACTCACCACATCGCGCCTGTCCGTGCTACCTACGCAGATCACTTCATCCAGCGCCGCAGGATAGTCCGGCGGGTACGGGCCGGACTCCCACTCGTTGCCGGACGTAGACACCAGGATGATTCCGGAGGCGGCAGCTCGCTGAATCTGCGACACCAGAGTGGACGGCCACAGCGTCTGGCGGCCAAAGCTCATGTTGATCACGTTTACTCGCTTGGGAAAGCCGGACGACGTAAGCTCGGTGTCCCGATATCTTATGCAGTACTCCAGCGCGTCAAACACGGCGTCGTCCCAGATAAGCCCATCCTCATCAGTCGCGACCTTGACCGGCAGAATCTTGACGCCGTTCCAGCACATCCCACTGATGCCGATGGTGTTGTCGCCTTGAGCCGCGATCAATCCGGCGACCATTGTGCCGTGGGCTGCGACATAGGCGCCGGCGTTCTCAGGCGGCGACGGGTCGTTATCCCCCATCGCGGTGTCGGGAGGGATCACTCCGTACGGACTGAGCACCGGCGCAGGATCCACAATCAGCCTGCCCACGAGATCCGGATGCGGCGTGCGATAGTAGGTCGTGCCGTCATCTCCGAGGGCGCTCTTCGTCCTGATCCCGGTGTCGATGACGGCGACGATGATGTCGCTGCTGCCCTGTTGCAGGTCCCATGCCTCCGTGGCATATACGTGCTTAATGGCGGCATCTGAGGGATCCGGCTGGAAGTACCACTGACCCATCAGCCTCGACAGCGTATCGTAATAGGCGTTGAAGTACTCGTCGTTCGGCCTGGCCTTTATCTCATGGTAGTAGTTGTGCTGTACACCCTGGACGGCAGGGTATTTCCTCGCGATCGCAGACCCGCTCGCCACAAACGACTCGGAAGGCGCGCCGCTTCCCGGGAGATCCAGCAGAAACGTGCTGCCGTTGCTAAGCCGCCGCACGACGCGACTTCCGTAAGCGGCATTCAAGGCCGATAGATCGGCCTCGGTGTATCCCGGACGAAGCGTCACCATTACCTGGTTGGCCGCGTATTCCCTAGAGGGAGCCGGCCGGCGGACGAAACCCTGCGCCGCCCACCCCTGAACGGCGATCAGTATCCCGCAGACGAGGAAGAGGCTCTTGGTGCCCCTGACTATCGTTCTACCAAGTATCTTGGTCATCTCCTACCCTGCTTTCCCTGCAACGAAAGACTGCATCAGATATCCGGAGGCGGAGGAGGGCCGCCGCCGTCGTCGCCCCCGCCGTCATCATCGCCGGGGCCGGTGCCGGGAGGTGCGTCAACAAAGAAACTGAGTGCCTCTGTGGAGTAGATATACCGCGTGTTCTTCGTCCCGGTCGCCGCAGCGGAAGCACCGTTTCCCGAGGGCATTGGCCCAGGCCTGTCATTACTGTTCTTGGCTCCCACGCGCCAGAACAGCTCCTGACCATCAAATACACCTGCCAACTCCGGGTGGCTCCTTAGGTCAACCGTCAACCGGTCTGTACTCCGGTTAACGTCAAAGCATACGGTCTGATCACGGATGAAGTCATCGCTAGTTGATACCTCGACCCGGTAGCGGTTGGCGCCCGCGGACAACTCCCATTCAAATGTAATACTGCTAAGGGGCAGACCGGTGGTCGCATCCGGGCTCACGCACACCGGGGGCAGCACGTAGGTCGCCGTGCCAAGATACGTCGGCGTACTCTCTTTGTACCCCACGCTGCCATCCGTCGGGCTAGTAATGCGGTACACACAGGACAGCCAGTACTTGTGAGTCTTTCCAACGGTTATTCCTGGCATATTGGCTTGTGTGCCTTGAGCCAACTCACCATCTATACCGACGTAGTTCCACGTATAATCCAGACGAACTGCTGTATCATCAATGCTGTGATGATCGAAACGCCCTATTCCGCCGTTGTAGGGAGTGGCTGTCACACTGTCAGGCACCAGAACCGGGCCGGCGAGCGTGGCTTCCCCTCCGCTGGCGAAGTAGTTGCCGTGATTGTCACGCCAAACGTGGTACTCTATGATATCCGAGGTTCTGACGCCCCTAGGCTCGTTCCAGCCAATGAAGACCCCGCCATCGTCGAACGCGGAAGTGATGTCGGGAGTGGCTCCGGCCGCAGCAACGCCGCTCACCGACTCCGGTTTGTCGCCCAGATTGCCAAAGAGCGCGCCTATGCCGATAATGAGCGCCAAGCCCATGAGAAGCTTGTTCCCGCTCGTGATGCTGGGCCTGCTGGATGACCGCGGTGCGACGGTGCGGCTAGTGTCGCTGATATCAGGCATCTTGTAGACGGCGCGCACTCGGTCCTCGGGCTTGACACCCCTCGGAGCCTTCAGAATAGTCGCCATGGCATCGCTGTCGCTGACCTTGTTCACCCTGACGCGCCCGACGACTTCCTCGCCGCCATCCATCCGGCGGATGACGATCATCTCCATGCCGGGCTGGAGCCCCTCCCGGGATCCCTTGTTCAGGAGTACCTCGCTTGTGCCCACCGAGTTCAGGACGGTCGCCTCAGGGATGGTATAGGCAACCATGGTCTCAACCGCCGTTCGAGCGGCGTCCTTGATCGCCTCGACGAGCATCCTGTCCTCATCTGCGGTGTAGCCGGTTCGCGGCTGGCTGATCCCAGTCGCAACCGCGCCGTTCAGCATCTCGCCCGAGGCTACATCCAGAAGTTTGACGGCAATCCGCGCCTCCGCCTTCTTCTTGTCTTTGTCGAAGTTGATGGAGAGGACGTCGCCACTCAGAACCGCCGAAGCTTCCACTTCCTGGCCCAGACGGATCATTGCGGATTGGCTCATATTCGCATCGTAGCCGAGCTGGTTCATCATGGCGGACAGGGAATCACTGGGGACGACGCCGAACTTGCCTGACCGGATGAGCTCGAGCACCACGGCATCTGTTGCCATGCGCCCGAACATCTGTCCGGGCATCTTGCTCGAATTTCGGAAATCTACGACAGCGACCTGCGTAATGCCTACCTGCGCCCGCAGCGGCGTGGAGAAGAACAGTCCGCTGCACAGTGCTGCACAGAGGGAGACGATGCACAGCGCGCTGACCGGCCAGCGCCTGGCATGGTTTCTGAATGGTCTCACAGGAATATGTCCTCCTAAGACGATTTGGCCCGGCACGTCGCCGGATAATCTCGACGGGATCACGGTTGCGCAGAAGGCCCAATCACCCGGCTCTAACGGGGCAGGCTCGTCAGAGGCCAAGGCAAACATGCTGATTCCAAGGGGGGTGCTGTTCCTGATGAATCAAGGAGTGCTGTCGGCTTTCGGCGAGCCCGGTCTACCGTCCTTTGGAATGGCGCATATTGTTATGGAATGCCCTGACTAACTACCCGCTCGGAAGATGCACGCGCACGTCCCGTAAACCGCGCATCAATCTCATCGCAAGCCCGCAAAACCGGGGCCTTGCCGCGAACCGTGAGATTATAGCACAGCTATTCCCCAAGTGCAAGGCACTCTTGAATGTCACACCAGAGTCTCTCCACCCGCGTTCTGGTGTCGGCCAGAGTGCCTTCGGTGCTGATAACCCAGTCAGCGAACTGCATCTTGTCCTTCATCGGCAACTGCGCCTTGAGGCGCAGTTCCGCTTCATCTCTGTTCAGGTTGCATCGCTTATGTAGACGGCTGATCTGGCTCTCTTGTTCCGCAGACACCACCAGAATCTTATCGAACATCCTTGCAGCCCCGATCTCTACCAGAAGAGGGACCTCAACGACCAGCACTCCCGACCCACAGTCTCGAAACCTCTCTATGCTACTGGAAATCTCCTTCATGACGATCGGATGCAGGATCGCTTCAAGCCGACGCCGCTTCTCGACATCGCTGAACACGATCGTCCCCAGCTTGCCGCGGTCAACTCCACCGCTTGGAGAGAGCACCTCAGAACCGAACTCCCTCGCCACCTGACTCGAAGTCTCCGTTCCCGGAGCGAGCAACGCGTGGACGATTTCATCGGCGCTGATCCAAGTGGCCCCCATGGCCTCCAGCATGTGCGCCACCGTAGACTTACCCGACGCCACTCCGCCTGTAAGCCCCACGACCAGAGTGTTTCGGCAAGAGAAAGAGCCAGCCCGTTCAGGCTCTTGCCCACGGACTGGCTCATAACTGGTTTCCCCATCAGGACTCATGGCAGTTCACTCGCCCCGAATCTCACGGCTCCCTCAGCCTTACGCAATGCGTCAGGCCTCAGCCTCACCTTCATCGGTTTCGGTCTCCGGCAGGCCCTCTATGACAGCCTCCTCAGACGTCGCCTCCGCAACTTCCTCTGGAGACTCCTCAACGGCTTCCGGCTCAGGCTCCGCCACAACCGCTTCCGGCTCAACGACATTCTCGACAACGTCCTCAACGCTCGACACATCTTGCGCGGCATCAGAATCGGAAATCGCCTCCGCGACAGGCTCTTCAGCAGGAGTTTCCTGCTTCATGCCCGCCTGAAGCTCCTTCAACTGCGATCCCACCAGGTCGCCCAGAGTCATCCGACCGCTATCCTGCGACGACGACCGCGACGAGTGCCGGTAGCTGTCGTACTCTTCACGTTCCTTGTCCTCACGAATCTGTCGAATGCTCAGGGTCATGCGGCGCTCTTCCGGCTTGATGTCAATGACTTTGGCCTGGACGGTCTCGCCAACGGACACGATGTCCTCCGGCCGATTCACACGACGCCTACTGAGTTCGGAGTTCGGGATGATGGCTTCGATTCCACCCTCGAGAGCGACGAACGCGCCGAACGGAACCAGCCTGGATATCGTTACCTCGATTGTCTCCCCGACCGTATATCTCCCAGGAACTACGGTCCACGGATCGGGAAGAATCTGCCGCATGCCGAGTGATACTCTGCCTTGCTCCAAGTTGAGCTTCAATATAGCGACCTGGATTTTCTGTCCGACCTTGACGACCTCGGACGGGTGGTTGATCCGCGTCCATGACATCTCGCTGATGTGGAGCAGGCCGTCAATGCCGCCCAGATCCACGAAAGCGCCGTAGTCGGTGATCCGCCGCACGACTCCGTCCCTGACCTGGCCCTCGGTGAGCGCTGCGACCGTCTCCTCCCGCTTCTTCTCGCGCTCCTCTTCGGTCGCGAGCCTGTGTGAGAGGACGACCTTGCGACGCTCGCGGTCAACCTCGATCACCTTGAGGGGCAACGACTGCCCGATGTACTTCTCCAGGTTCTTGACCTTCCCACTGCCAACGTGAGAGGCAGGAACGAATCCGCGGATGCCGAGATCCACCACCAGACCACCCTTGACACGATCATTCACCATCGCGGTGATGACCCTCTTGTCCTCCATCGCAGCCTGAACCTTATCCCAAGCCTTCTCGAAATCCGCGCGCTTCTTTGAGAGAATCAGGTTGCCATCCTGATTCTCGGTCTCCATCACGTAGACGTTGATCTCCTCTCCAACGGAGACCACGTCCTCGGCCGACTGGTACGGACTGGTCGCCAACTCGTGAGGACGGATTATGCCCTCGGACTTCGTGCCGACGTCTACCAGAACGCCTTCCTTATCTATGTGAACGACCACTCCGGGCACTACATCGCCCTCCGTCAGTTCGCGGAAAGTGTTGGAGTAGTCCATATCTGATTCGGATCGCGGTTTCTGAGTTCTTTCCGACTTCTTCCGCGCGGGCGCTACGGGGGTGGCCTCCGCCTCCGCAACCTGCTCGACGCTGCCTGAAGGCTCCTCAGAGACTCCTGTCGCCTCCGCAACCCGCTCGACGTCACCTAAGGGTTCCCCAGAAACTCCTCCCGGTTCCGCAACCTGCTCGACTTCGCCGAGAGGCTCTTCAGAGGGCCCCTCCTGGGGTTCAGCGGCCGGTTCTCCTGTCTCGACGTTCAATTCGGGTTCGACGGAGATTGTCTCCTCGGAAACGGTTGTCGCCTCGACATCCGTAGTCTCTTGCGGTTCCAGATCGTCTGACATTGTCGTTATCTCCTCTCTTGGCTAGGCGACTCAATCGCCTAATCTCGGGCAGCACTGCTTGCCCGATCCAGGATTTCGGGACTCAACTGCCGTATGAGACCCCTTGCTGCAACCCAGTCGAACGGGAACTGATGTACGGCACAACGTTCGCCCGCTCGGAGTCCTACCCGCTGCTACAGCCCACCTACCGACGTCAGCCTCAAGACGACCGCGACGACGGCACTGAGCGCCGCGGGCATTATAGCACAGGGCGCTCCATAACGCTAGTCCTCCGGCCCTAGCCTTTCCTCCTCACCAATGACGTGACCGGGCCCTTTCCGACTGCCCAGATACAGATCCACTCCTCTTCCGGCAACCAACGATCCAGCCAGTGCAACGACGAAGAGAAGCGCGATTCGGGTGAACACAGCCGCTGTCGCGTTGCCTAAGGAGCCGAGAGCTGACACCGCGCCCGACCCCTCACTTCGCGCCGACATGTGGATGCCTCCCGCAATGAACATCCACAAGGCAACGGCAAAAACAATCAGAAGCATGGCAATGCCCAATACGAACACAGACAAACCCAATGCGCGAGACGTCCGATCCATCCCCCATATCCTCTGGCTGCAGCTGCAACCCCGCTCGAAAACGACGCTCTAGGATACCACGCGTCGTGACGTGACTGCAACACGGCTCGGGTCTTCTTCATGTACAATCAGTGCAGGAAACTGCGGGTTTCGAGGAAAACATACCCGAGCAAGTACTCAAGGAGATTCGCCATGGAAATTCCTTTCATCACCGCCTTCGTCGGTGGGATTCTGTCGTTCCTGTCGCCGTGCGTCTTGCCCCTCGTCCCGGCTTACATATCGTACATGTCGGGTGTCTCGATCGAGGACCTGGCAGCAGGAGAGAGCAGGCAGTCAATGCATCGGGCTGGAATGCGTTCCATTGCATTCGTGATGGGATTCTCGCTGGTGTTCACGGTCATGGGGGCAACAGCCACGTCAATAAGCCAGGCTCTGATGCTGCACAGGGAACTGATCATGAAAGTCGCTGGAACGATCATCGTCGTCTTCGGGCTACACATGCTCGGTGTGTTTCGCATCAGGGCTCTATACTCCGAGAGACGCTTTCACCTTCGCATCAAGAACGTTGGATACCTGGGAGCATTCCTGCTGGGGATCACGTTCGCGTTCGGATGGACGCCGTGCGTAGGGCCGGTTCTGGGAACTATCCTCACCATTGCCGCCAACTCCGGCGGGGTTACAAGAGGAGCTGCTCTGCTAGCCGTGTATTCCCTCGGTCTCGGGATTCCGTTCGTCCTCACGGGATTTGCGACGAGTCACGCAGTCGGGGCCATGAACCGCATCAAGCCGCACTTTCGGAAGATCGAAATCGCCAGCGGCGCGTTGCTGATATTGGTCGGAGTCCTGATATTCACCGCACAGTTGCAGATACTGAGCGGACCTCTTCAAGAGCTGATGCCCTGGGAGGTCGGCTGAACCGAAGCGGGGCAGAAGATCTCTCTCCCGCCCCGGTCGTGGTGATTGCTTAGCGATATTCAGATATGCGCTGAACCGCCGGTATCAGGCTACTTCGCCTTGGCGATCAGCTTGCCCAACTTGGCCAAGTCCGACTTTGAGATGTCGCCTTCGGTGCCACAGAGAACCGGAATGGCCTCATGCAGCGGCTTTCTCATCACCTGCTTGGATACCTCGTTCAGCAGGACCATCCCCATCTGTTCGCGAGACATGTTGGGTGTGTAGATGAACGGATCGGTCTTCTTGTCGCCGGTCCGTTTCTGGGTGAGGATGCCCTTGCGCGCGAGCTTCGCCATCGTCAGCATGATGGTAGAGTACGAGAGCTCTCTACGCGGGTACATGATCTTGAAGACCTGGGTGGTGCTGACCGGCGGCTCCAAGTCCCAGATGATGTCCAGAATCTGCGCCTCCAGTTCTCCCAACGACTGACCTCCCATGGCTTTTCGGATGCCCACGTAGTCTCTTGCGCCGTCCTTTGAATCCATACTAACTGCCCCCTTTCAATCGGAAAACTACTCATCTCTGCCAGACCCAATTCCGGCAGGTGCTGACATAATACAACCCACCTTACAGGCCTGTCAAGTACTGTTCGCATAAAGTCGGGCACTTCACGCCGAGATCATATACTGGACCAGTTGGGTTCAACAGGTATGCGGGTACAGACCATCACCAGACACGCGCTCGTATACTCCCGCTAGCGACCGCGGAGGCGCACTGGAACTCGAACAAGATCTATGATCGCCCCGTCCTTCGCAGAACGCGCGAACACCTCGACGTACCCGGACTCCGCGGATCGAGACATCTTGAATGCGATCTCGGCATCGAAGTTCCCGAACTCGGGGCCACCGGCATCCGCCATGAAGTAGGCTTCGCCCAACACGTTCCCGCTTTTCGTGACGACCCGTCCGTTCAGTGCGGCCTCAAACACACGGGCGCGCCCCCTGACGGTCACGGGGCTGGACACGACTGACCCAGCAGTGGGAGCAGCAACGATGACGTTTCCTGAATCGGCGACGAGTTCTCTCGGCGTCCGCCTGCATCCCTGCACAAGCGCCGGACAGACAGCGATGGCGATCGCCGCGATCAGACAGAACCTAGAGGCGCGATCGGGTTTCCCGTGCATTGAAGACTCCCGTGTCAAACCGCAGACTCCTCGGCCATATCGCTCATCTTCACGGAAACGAGCTTGGAGATGCCCGGCTCCTGCATCGTCACACCATATAGGATATCAGCAGCCTCCATCGTCGCCTTATTGTGAGTGATAACTATCATCTGCGATTTCTCAGCGAATTCCTTCACGATATCCGCGAAACGTTCGACATTTGCCTCGTCCAGAGGGGCATCAACCTCGTCAAGCAGGCAGAAGGGGCTCGGCCGTATCGAGAGCAGGGCAAACATCAGAGCGGAAGCGGTCAGCGCGCGCTCGCCGCCTGAGAGCAGTTCCAGGCTCTGGCGCTTCTTGCTGGGAAGTTGCACTATCACGTCAATGCCGGATTCCAGAACATCTTCGGGATTCGTGAGGGCCAACTCCGTCGCTCCCCCGCCGAACATCCGGGTAAACATCACCTCGAACGCGGTCCGGATTTGATCGAGTGTCTCCGTGAATACACCCCGGGTCCCTTCGTCTATCTCGCGAATTGCGTCGGTCAGCTTCTCGCGGGCATCGAGAAGATCCTGGCGCTGGCTGCTCAGAAAACCGTAGCGCTCCGTCAATCTGGAGAACTCGTGAACCGCCCCCGTATTGACCTCACCCATGTCTCTGATCTCACGCCGCAACCGCATGACCTCAGTTGCCGATCCGTGTCGCACCTCGGGCGGCGTGCGGTGAAGCGCGTCCTCGGTCGTGATATCGTACTCGTCAAGCAGCCGAGCCGCAGCCTGAGCTATCTGCACTTCGAGACGGGCTTCCTTGAGTTCCGCGGCATGGATTTTCTGCACAAGCTGGTCTCTGCCCCGCACTATCTCCTTCACGCGCTCGCTGACTTCCATGCTCGAGTCGAGGACGGCCTTCTTCGTCTTGCGCCACTGTTCCGACTGAGCCCCGGTGTCGCGGCAGGCATCTCGCAGCTGCTTCAGTAAAGAATCTAGTTCGTCGCTCTCGTTCCCAGTGGTTTCGATCTCCACTCGAACCCCGGCAATCCGGTCGTTCTTGCGATGTATCTCTTCCATAATCTGCCGGATCGAGCCGTCCGAGGTGCCGAGAGTCTGCTCTATGGATATGCGTTTCTGAGTCAGGCTGGCCAGCGCGACGCTGATGCGGCCTATCTCGCCGTTGAGCGCATCGTATTCCTCCTGGAGACTCCGCAGCTCGTGCTCACCCTGCGCCATGGTATCGTCCAGGCTGTGGTTTTCTTCATCCGCAAGCGCGAGTGATCTCCTCAGTTCAGCGTCACGCTCGCGCGCATTTTCCAGACTCTCCAACGCATCTTCACGTTCGACCTTGAGGGTTTCCAGGTCTCGAGCAAGCCGCGTCAGCTCTCTCGCAGAGAAATCAAGACGGCGCTCGCCTTCGAGCAAGTTCATCTTGAGCGAGGTATCCTCTTCCTCCAAATCCTTCTGCGTCGCCACCAGAAGCCCCGACTCCAGCCGGCAGGACTCTATATCAGACGCCTGCGCTGATGCAGCGCGTTGGCACTCCTTGATCTCAGATTCTAAGTTGATGATCTCCTGCTTGCGGGTCAGGAGATGGACGCCTCTGCCCGGCGAAGCGCCGCCCGTCATCGCTCCGCTCGGAGCGACCAACTCTCCGTCCAAGGTTACGATCTTGCTCCAGCCGATCGCCGCCTTCGATGCCGCCAATGCGGAATCTATGTCCTTCGCAACTACGACCTTCGCCAGAAGAGCGTCGATCGCCGGGCGGTACTTCGAGTCAAACCTGACGAGGTCATTGCCCAGGCCGAGGACTCCGTTCTTGCCGACCAGATCCTTGAGATGCGGCGAGACGCTGTGACGCATGAGGTTCAGAGGAAGGAACGTCGCTCGCCCCGCCTTGTTCCGCTTCAGGAACTCGATCCCCGCCTTCGCCTCTCTCTCGGTATCCGTGATGATGTCTTGCAGGCTGCCGCCCAATGCAACTTCGAAGGCTGTCTCATATCCCTTTGGCACCTTGATCACGTCGGCGACAACCGCGTAGCTGCCCTCGATCTCTCCCGACTTAGCCGCAGACATGGCGGACTTCACGCCGAGGTAGTAACCTTCTCTGGCCTCTTCCATCTCCTGAAGCGTGCGAAGCCGAGACTGCCTCTCGACGATCGACTGAGCGGTCCGCTGAGAACTCGCCATCAGATCAGCCAGTTCTTCGCGCTTCGCCTCTGCAGACGCCCGCACGGAGGCCATCTCTTCGGCGACCGACGCAGCCTTCACCCTGACCGATTCGCACTCGGCCGACAGCCGATCACGCTCCGAACTCGCCGCGGCTACCGACTTCTGGGCGTTGCACATCTCCTGGTCGCGCTTCGCCAGAAGCGTCTGCAGGTTCTCGATGCGCGAAGCGTTGTTCGTCAACTCGTTCCGCTGAGCGGCAAGTTGCTTAGCCAGTTCGATATAGTCCGCCTTGCGGCGTGTGCCAGCCTGGGACGACTCTTCGATCCGCCGCTGCAGGTTCTCGGCCTCGACGGTCTTGGCGGCCAGTTGGTCGCTCAGGGCCTTCTCCTGGTCCACTACGTGGCCATCTTCCGCCGATAGACTGGCTTTGTGCTGTTCGGCCTGCGCCATCCGAGCCCGCAGCTGCTCTATCTCCTGCTCGAGCAGGGCCTCCGCGCTCGAGGCCGCCGCGTGTCGCTGTTTCACGAGAGCGATCTGGCTCTCGGTGCGCTCGACCCGCGTCACGGCCTCCTGGTGCATCGCCCGGTATCTCTCGACCTGCGCATCGGCATTCGCGAGGTCAACGGCGAGAGCTGTCTTCTCCTCTTCCAGAGCCGCCAGCAGAGCATCGGAGTCCGAGACTTCCTTGCCGCACGTCAAGTTCTCCTCGCGGACATGCTCGATTTCCGCAGAGAAGCGCTGGAGGTCGTTGATCAGTATCCCGATCTCGATCTCACTAAGGCGCGATGTAAGCTCGAGGTAGTGGGCTGCAGTCTCGGCCTGCTTTCGCATCGGCTCGATCTGAAGCTCGATCTCGTTGATAATGTCGTTGACGCGGTTGAGGTTCTGCTCCGTGCTCTCGAGCTTGCGGACGGCCTCCCGTTTGCGCACTCGATACTTCTTGATGCCAGCCGCCTCGTCGAAAAGCGCGCGACGATCCTCAGGGTTGGCTGAGAGCATCGCGTCAATCTCGCCCTGACTGACAATCGAGTACGCACCCCTGCCGACCCCCGTGTCGAGGAAGAGTTCATATATGTCCTTGAGTCTGCAAGGGGTCTTGTTGATGAGGAACTCGCTGTCACCACTCCGATAGGCGCGGCGGGTGACAGTCACTTCGGAGAAATCAATCGGGAGCCGACCGCTGGTGTTGTCTACCGTGAGAGAGACTTCCGCCATTCCGACCGGACGGCGCTTGTCCGTGCCGTTGAAGATCACATCCTGCGCCTTCTCGCCCCGAATGTTGCGGATGTTTTGCTCTCCAAGCACCCATAGGATCGCATCCGATATGTTGCTCTTGCCGCTTCCGTTTGGTCCGACCACCGCGATAACACCGGAAGAGAAGTTGATCTCGGTGCGCTCCGCGAAGCTCTTGAACCCTTGGATTTCCAGCTTTTTGAGGATCATGTCAGGGTATGCGCCATCAGTATGGATTTTGGTACCTGGAGGGCGGCACGGACAGCCTGAGATTAGCACAGGCTCGAAGCGGCTGTCAAGGCTCAAGCGCGCCTGGACTGACAGCGACGACGTGTGCTATACTGCCGCTCGAAACCATGCGTCGATCCAAGCTGATCGGATACTGGGGCGTCCCGCCCAGACACGTTATCGGCCACTACAGGCGCAAGTTCCCGTTCGATGAGTTCGTGGACCTCGACCTGGACATTGGCTCGCCTCCGACCGGCATCGTGCCCGACGCGTACTGCCAGATCGTCACCAACATCCTGGACAACGCGGCGCGCCTGCAAGGGGAGCTCCGGATGATTCTCGCGGCGGTCGGTGAGGACAAATGCGATGGAGGGAGGTTCGCCGCGCTCATCCTCCAAGACCTCGGCTTCACTGTGGTCGAGACCCGAAACACCGAGAACGAACCCCGGCGGATCAGTATATGCACTTCCGCAATGCGTCTCGCGGAGAAGATCAATCGCGTCATGGATACGGTTATCGTGCCGAACCGGAAGCACTATAGGTGGGTGGAACCGACCCACGGCTTCTGGGGAGTGCCCCCTCATGATTTCCGACTCCTGGAGCAGTTCCCAGAAACGACGCACGTCTACGGCTGGACGAGATGCGTCGAAGCCGGAGTTCCCTCCGACCTCAACCTGGAGATGGCCGTTGACCCCGGCGTGCCCACCGTGTTTTACTGCCAGTCTTTCTGCGCGAAGAACAGTCTCGCACGCTATCTGGCCGACAAACATCACGGGCTCTACATCGACTGCGACGGCCCGGTCACAAGCAGTGTCCTGGCCAAGATTGCCGCCTTCGTGAGGCTGCGGTGATGTGTGAACCGCTCATAGTCGCTGACTGCGGCAGTTCCTGGACGAAGATAAGGAATACTGAGATCAGTGAAACGCTGATCGCGCCCACCAGGCAGGTCCTATCGGACGAGTCGGTGCGCTTTGACATAGCGACCGGCCACCTGGGGCGTCAGCGAACCGACAGATACGAGAACGAACTGGTCGCCCTCGCACAAGGAAGCCTGAAGAAGGTGCGAGAGGACAGCTTCACGGTCGTGGACATTGGCTGCAGAGATACCAAGTACGTCCGTTTCACCGACAGGAAGCTCGATAAGCTGGATTGGAACCAAGCTTGCGGCGCAACGATCGGCTTCACCCTGGAACTGCTCGGCCAATACTACGATGTGGACTACGCCTCGCTACCGGTATCGGAGCAGCGTCTGTCCGTGACGTGCGGCGTGTTCGCGATCGAGAAGATATTCGACGCGATCATACACGGGGGCTCACCCGAGGAAGCTCTGGCGGCGTTCGTCCACGGAATTGCCTTCAACGTCCACACCTTCGCCCAGAGACCCGGCCGGCTCTACGTTTCGGGAGGGCTGTGCGAGAACCGCTGTTTCCTGGAGAGCCTGTGGCGTTACTGCGAGGTGATACCGCTCGGCCGCGAAGTACTGCTCGAAGGACTCTACTAGAGCGCGAAAGATGCCCGCAATTCATACTGCACGCCGTGGTCGGAGGATCCGCCCGGTGGAGTAATCTCGTAGGGAGTTACTCGAACTGAGGCGGACTTGTCGGGAGCAATATCCCACGAGGTAGTCAGCGATAGATACTCCCTTGATCCGCGCTCCGGCTTCCCGGGATCTTTCTGGCGCTGATTGAGGTATTCGACTACCGCACTGAGCCTGTTCGACAGGACTCGCTCCCCTCTCAGATACAGCGCCTCGCTGTTCGGACCGATCGCGTGCCCGATATACTGTGTGTCATGCAAGTATGCCAACTCCGGAGCATCCGTCCTCGAAGCGCTGTAGGTCAGCCGGTCAACTGAGATGTACTCCACACGGAACGATGACCCGTGGTCGCCTCGAGGTCCGGGCAATGAGAAACCGATCGTATAGCCGATCTTTCGCGGCCGGGAGAAATCGTCACTTAGCAGCCTGGGAGCGGTCATGTCGTCTATGAGCAGTTCCGCGTAGATACGCCGTCCGCCAGATGCACGATACAGCACGTCGGCTCCTACCATGTTGTTCATGTGCTCATCTTCGTCATGGAGGAACAGATAATGGTACAGATACAGCGGCATCGCAAGCACAAGCGGGTTAGGCATCTTGTTGAGTTTTGCCGTCTCACTGAGTCCGATCTGCCACCGATCAGACAGCGGCTTCTCATAGCGGCGACCGATGAGATACAACTTCTGATCCAGATCCTCGAAAACACTGGCAAACTGAGTAACCTTCACTCGGCCGATCGCCTTGCCGAAGTCGATGTCGCGCGCGGCTCTGGCCTGCCAGAACGCAGGAGCGTTGTCCGAAAGGATAAGCGATCCTGAGTATGAAGGTCCCCAGTTCTGGTAAGCACGACCGACGAGCCATGACGTCCCCCTGTTATTGCCGGCGATGAAAGCCTTGTCAAGACTCGTCGATGTGCGAAGATCATGGAAGAACCGCTCCTCCTTCTCTGCGAAGGTGAGCATCGCGAATGTTTCGGCGGTGAGATTCGCGAATCCCGTGGCGCGGTAGGTCAGAGCCGTGCTGTCCGCGCCCGGCGCCCCACCCCGGTCGTCCAGCACGCGCTCTCTCGCATATGCGAGCAGGAGAACATCCGCGTCCACTGGCGCATCCTGCGCGCCCACAGGACAATCAGGGCGTACCCTTCCTAGTTCCGAGCCTAGTTCCAGCGCGACGTGCTTGACAAGTGCGCGCTGTGCATTGGTCAGAATCTCAGGACGCCGCATAGCCGATGAGAGCACTTCAGCCATCTCATCACGTGTGAAGAGCCGGTCGCCCTGAAAGAGCCTCGCAGATGTGCCGGTAAGCACGCCGTCCGCGGCGAGACCTATCATCGCATCGTATGTCCAATCCCCCAGAGGCAGTCGGTCGTAAGAAGTAACGTTTGCGCCGACGTCCGACACCGCCGCAGACGCGGCCAAGACGAGCATCAAGGTGGCGAGAAGTCGGGGGAATGCGAATCTGGTCATCAGGTGATCCTTCCTGTCGGTCGACTGCGCCAACGGCTATCGTCCGTCGGTCGTACTCTGAGAGTGCTCTCGTCGCGGCTGAAACGCCTGACTGTCTAAGGAAGCGAGTATACCGGTTCGCGGAGCAGCGGACATTGCAGCACCGGAAATGTGCTCGTCGTACTTCTGGTCAACATACCACTTGATCTGCTTCTTGAATACCGATACGTCGAAGGATTCAGCGTGAGATCGCAGTTCACTCGGATCGAACGCGGTCGGATCAAAGCTTCTCACGACGCGGGCGATCGCCTCCGGGGTCTGCTCGTCAAAGAACCTGCCGGTGATCCCGTCAACCACGGTCTCGAGAGCACCGCCGGCTGCATAGGCGATCACGGGCTTGCCGCATGCCATCGCTTCCACAGGCGTTAGGCCGAAGTCCTCGAAACCGGGGAAGACGAGGGCCCTGCACTCGCGCAAGCATCTCTGCATCTCACTGTCCGGAAGTCGGCCAAGGAACTCGATCGTGGGACCGGCCATCCTCTTCAACCGAGTCATATCCCTCCCGTCGCCCACGATCTTGAGCGGCATCTGCAAGACGTTGAAGGCCTCGACGGCGACGTCAATCTTCTTGTAGGGAAGCAGTCTGGAGAGGATCAGGTAATAGCCCGAGTCCTGGTCGCTGACCGCAAACCTCGTCGTATCAACGGGCGGGTGGATGACGTCGGACTCCCTGCGGTAGTGCTTCCAGATGCGACGCCGAATCTCATGCGATATTGCTATGAAGTTGTCCACCCTGTTCGATGTGATCTCGTCCCATCTGCGAACCCTGTGTATGAAATAGGGAAGGCAGAGCCTCGCGAGGCGGGACAGCGGCTCCTGCTCAACGTACATATGATAGGTCCACGCGAAACGCATCGGCGTATAGCAGTAGCAGATATGGCAGGCGCTTGGCGGAGTCACCACGCCCTTTGCGAATGATGAAGAACTGCTGAGTACGACATCATACTCCGACAGGTTGAACTGCTCGAAAGCATAGGGATAGAGCGGCAGGTACCTGCGAGCGTGCTTCCTAATCATCGGAAGACGTTGCATGAAGGAAGTGCGTACATCAGCTTCCTTGAATGAAGGGCAGACCGCGGACGGAACGTAGATGGACGTGTAGATCGGGGCATCCGGGAAGATTTCCCGAAAAACCTTCACTACCTGCTCCGCCCCGCCCATCTGGTTGAGAAAGTCATGGACAATTGCCAGCTTCACGGCCGACGTCTCCTTGATCGTTCGTACGCGCTCGCGTATACCTTCAGCGTCTGCCCGGCGGTTTCCTTCCACGAGAACCGCTTCGCACGCTCCAATCCCGCTGCACTCATCTCTCTCCTAAGATCCTCGCGGGAGAGCACCGTGTGGATTGCCTGACAGATCTCATCAACGCTCAATGGATTCACCATGACCCCGGCGTCACCGACCACCTCAGGCAGCGACGACGTGTTCGAGGTGATGACGGGTGTCCCGCATGCCATCGCCTCAAGAGGCGGCAGGCCGAACCCCTCGTAAAGAGTTGGATAGACAAACACGGTAGCCGACGAGTACAAGACCGGTAGATCCTCCTGCGAAACATACCCCGTGAAGACGACATCATCCTTCAGCCCCAACTCCTCGACACGCCGAAACACATCCCGGTAGTACCATCCCTTGCCTCCACCCAGCACGAGTCGGCAGTCGCCGTCGCGGTCCGTTCGAACCTGCCGGAACGCTTCTAGAAGCGCAGGGATGTTCTTCCTCGGCTCGAGAGTTCCGAGGTACAGCACGCTCGTCTCGCCCACCCCATAGCGTCGCCTAATCTCGGCCACTTCTTTGACAGTCGCCGGCCGAAAGGAATCGTCGGCGGCTAGCGGGATCGTGAAAACTCGATCGGGGTCCCCATGCAGTTGGTTGATGACGTCTGCCCTCGTACAGTCCGAAATCGCGATGACGGCATCGGCTTTCGCGACAGCTCGCCGGGTAGCATATTCCAAGTACATGCGCTGATGCCGCGGAAAGGCCTCGGGATACCTCATGAATGTCAGGTCGAGAACTGTAACCACGGAAGCAGTCGGACAGACCACGGGGAGCACGTGCATCGGCGAATGAAGGACGTCTAATCGCAGCGTGCGGCTCAACACCGGTAGAACGAACTGCTCCCAGGCAATCCTGGCTGCCGGTCCTTCTCCCTGCCACGATCTCCGGTGCACGTTGTGCCGAGTGCAAGTCTCGTTCTCACAACCCGCAGGCAGGAAAAGATGGATATCGTAACCTGCGTCGTCCAGTTCACCGAGAGCTCTCACCAAGTTTGAGATGTACCTGGAAACGCCGGCATTTCGATAAGACAGCGAAGGCGAACAGAGCTGTGCATTGATGCCGATTCTCATGCCCACACTAGGTCCCCGCCATCTTCTTTGCGCGCTCAGACTCCCGGTTGGGGAGAGGCGCCGCGATCAGACCGAACAGTAGCCATATAAACTCCATCTTAAAGGTAGGATACGCCATGAATTGAACTGCAAGCGCGCTCAGCGATATCACCATCGCCGCATGAAGCGGCCTGTCGGCGCCCGCGCGACGCATCTTCCTGATCGCGCGACGGAACAGGCAGGCGAACATGATCATGAACGACACAAAGCCTACCAGCCCGGTCTCCGCAAGCAGTTCCGCGTATACGTTGTTGACTATTATGATTCGGGAGACGCTGAAGGCCCTCGTGTAGTTCTCTGCATAGCTATCGTAGAGCGCGGGCCCCACCCCAATCAGCGGATTGTCCGAGAACATCCTGAGTCCCGCCCGGATGAACTCGGTTCGCTCCTGCGCGCTTACGTGGCCTATCTTTCCAACAGACCCGATGATCAACCTTTTCTGAAACCCCGGCTGAGCCAAAATATGTACTATCGGCAGGGCCAGCAGGACAGCAGAGATCAGCCATACCAAGGCGAATCGGCGCCTCTCCGCCTGCCTGAGAAAGTAGAGTCCGGACATCAGAACAACTGCAACTCCAGCGAATCCTCCGGTAGAGGTGGTCATAAGAAGGCACGCCAGTTCCAGTCCGAGAGAAGACCAGAGGACCGCACGAGCGACTCTGCCCAGATCTCCACGCCAGACGATCAGAACCGCCGTAACCGCAATAGCGAAACAGAGAAAGCCCGCAAGGAACGACGGTTCCTGCATCGTAGCGGTTGCCCTGGTTACCCCTACGACACCGGGCGCAAGACCATACGAGGCCGTGTTCGGCAGGATCGGCCTGTAGAAGCCGCCAAGGGTGCCGATCACCTGGTAGACGCCGTACATACTTACCAGTCCCGCCGACACGACCACGATGGTCAGGGCTCTGACCAGGGCATCCAGGCTTCGAACCGAGTTCGCGGTGAGAAGCATCAGACAGAAGCTGAGGACCAGCCGTCCCAACTGCTCAACTACTCGAAAGAGCGCGATTGGCGAACTCGTCATGGTTCCCGTCTGCAGCCGGACGATCGCCAGGCCCCCAAGCACGACGTAGACCATCACAAAGGTCAACGCCGGGACGAACATCCTCATCGAAATGGCCCGGTTGGGCGAACATCGGAATGCCCTCTCCGCGACCATGAAGGCGAGTCCGAGAGTGCCCAGCAGGTACGGCAGCGAGAGGCGAACCGGACCGAACTCCGGGCGCATCGCCTGGGAGTAGGCTGCGAAGAAGCAGACCGCGTAAAACAAAAGGAGCGAAGGGGTCATTCTTTCTCCCTCGTATACGATCTCGACCGTCTGTACACTTCGAGGAACCTCGGCGCGATGATCTTCCAGTCGTACTGAAAGGAGTCCTCAGCGGCCCGCCGGCGAAAATCAAGGTATTGAGCCCTATCGCAGTAGATCCGGAGGACGGTCTCGCTGATGAATCCGGGATCGTCCTCGTCATACAGCCAACCGGTGACCCCATCGCGGATGACATCCGCCATGCCGCCGGTACGCCGCCCGATTACGGGCGTTCCGCACGCGAGGCTTTCCAGCATCGTCATGCCGAAGATCTCGTATTCCGAAGGGATCGCGGTGACAAAAGCTCTGGAGTAGATTGCGGCCAGATCACTGTTTGCCACTCGCGCTCTCTGCATTACCACGCTCTTCTCGACACCTAGCGATACCGCCAGGCGATATAGCGAGTCAGCCTCCGATCCACCACCGATGAGTAGGAGCTTGAACTCCGGGCAGGTCTCGTGAATCAGCTTCAGCGCTCGTATCAGCGTAGCCTGATTCTTCCTTGCAGTCATCTGTCCCACGTTCATAACGAAGGGTTCCCCAGGCACCCAGGAGGTGTCAGGGGGCGCCACTCTCCTGCCGATGAAGGTCTCGGTATCGAGGCCGACCGGTATCACCCAGACCCTCGAAGGCGGAGCGCCCAATCGCTCCAGGAACCGCCCCGCTGCGGTTGTCTTGCCGATCATCTCGCACCCGCTTCGGCAGATCGCCCGGCCCACCGTAAACAGGTAGGCCTTCTGAAGTGATACCCACTTTCCGCGATACTCATAGGCACCATTCCAGACCACGCACGGGACGCTGTGGAGCCGGCACCAGAGCACCGTCTGCAAGGTTGTCAGCTCGATCAACTCGGCCACCTGAACTACATCGGGCTCGCTCTCGCGGATGGAGCTCCAGAGACTCCGTACCAGCGTCTGGTTCATCTTCCGCGCCAGGACAGGGAGGTAGATGACCTCGTATCCGTCGCGGTTCTCGGACCGAACGCTGCACCCATGGTCTTCCCCCGTGATGATCGTAACCTCGCACCCCGATTCAGCAAGACGCCTGGCCAGTCCAAAGACCTGGACGTGATACAAATGCGTAGAAACTCCTCCGGTGAGGTTGATCTGCACGAGCGTAACTCTCATCCGCACCGGTCCCCCCGCCCGCACATCATGACCGATTCATAGACTGCTTCTACAGACGCGGTCTCCCGCGCCTGGTCAAACTTCGTCTCGAAGGCGGAGCGCGCGGAGCGAGACAGCCTCTCGCGAAGAGTTCTATCGGTCAAGAGACGAATCATGCTCTCTGCGAGAAGACTCGTGTCCTGAGGATCCACGAGAAGGCCGCTGACTTCATGCTCGATGATGTCCAGGGGCCCTCCCGTCGGTGAAGCGATCACCGGCACCCCCACTGCCATTGCCTCCACCAATACCCTGCCGAACGGTTCTGGCGCGAGAGAAGTGTGACAGAGCAAATCGAACGCAGTGATAGAAGGGATTATGTCCTCCCGGAATCCTCCAAAGACGGCCCGCTCGCCGATGCCATTGGTATCGGCAAGTTCCTCTAGCCCCCGCAGATAGTCCGGCTGATCGGGATTCCCCAGTAAGACGAATCTGGCGTCGGGCAGTTCACGCAGGACCGAAGCAGCAGCAAGAAGGAAGCGATCCTGACCCTTCCAAGGCAGCATCCTTCCCACAGATCCCGCGACTGGTACGTCTTCCGCAATACCAAGTTCCGCACGTACGCGACTTCGCTCATGCGGGACATCCAGCGGCGGGACAAGAATCCCGTTGGGTATCAGATGGACCCCTGCGAATCGGTGGCCGGGATCGTAGTGGTCGCGCACGGCTCCAGAGACACAGATAACCCCCGCCGTGAATCCGACGAGACGTCTGAAGAACGCGCGAGGAAACTCCATGTCGCGCAGCGTCCACACGGACTTCGCCCCCGAGATGCGGGCAGCAACCAGACCGTAAACGTGGGTTCTCGCACTATTGCTGTGCACTACGTCAGGACGAAACTCCCGGCATGCTCCAACCAGGTCGGAGATGCCGGCAGCGCAGCGCACGGGCAGAGTCAGCGGGTTTCCTCGAAGACGAGGGACGCGCACGACCAGAGCATCGCCTCCCGCATCCTCGATGCCTCTCATGACAGCCGGACAGCGATCAGTACACGCGACGGCCACATCGAATCGCGAGCGATCGAGCGTCTGCACCAGCTCAAGCAGGGAGATCTGTGCGCCGCCCATAATCGGCGTGTGATCTACGTACAGGACTCTGATCCTGTCAGGTGCCGACCGACTGGGATGCTCTTGACCGCCTTCCATGCCCATCTCCCGCGTCAGTGTAGCAATCGCGAGCGGTGCGAGTCAAGGAAGAGGACGCGCCATCAGCAAGGGCTCTCATCAGGGCCTGCACGGCCCAACAGACTGTCGTAGGTCCGCTCCAGGCACACTGCCTGTCTGGCGGCATCGTAGTTCTTCTCGATATGCCTCCGGCCGGAGGCGCCCATCGCCGGCCAGATTTGCGGGTGATCTACGAGATGCAACAGGCGCTCCGAGAGTGAGTCTACATCACGTTCGGGGGCAAGGAACCCGGAGACGCCGTCAAGCACCACTTCACCGATATCGCAGTGCCGGGTGGCAATAACAGGCATGCCCGACGCGGACATTTCGATCAGACACACCGGCGCGCCTCCCTCCGCATCCCCGTCGCCTGCGGTGACGCTGGGGGCAATGCAGATGTGCGTCTCTCCGATCAGTGAGAGGAATTCCGGGTAGCCAACGTAACCCGTGAATCGTACCCTGTCGCCAAGGGAGTTCTCATGCACTAACCGAAGAAGTTCGGCCTTCTCAGCGAGTTCAGCCTTTCCCCGACCGTCGCCGACTAGTACAAGCCTCACGCCCACTCTCTCACGCGCCACCCTTGCAAACGCGCGAACCGCATATGACAAGCCCTTCTTCTCCGTAAACCTTCCCACGGCCAGAATCCTGATCGTCCCGTCATCATCGGGCCGTCGAATGGCAAACGGCAAGGCGTTCAGATCCACGCCGAGATGATGAACAACCACTTTCTCCTGCGGACATCCGAGCGAAACCAGGGTGGACTTCATGTGGTTTCCCTCGGCCAAGAAGAGATCTCCCTCCGCGAAGAGGCGCGTATACCGCCTTCGCCATATTGGATGGACTCCGGGCAACAGGCAGGCATCCCTTCCATAAAACGAGGTTATCAGTGGCAACCCGGCGAACCGTTTCGCCGCCAGGCTGTTGTACCCCGTCTGCCCGAAGTGGGCGTGGAGCAGACTCGCCTGGAAGCGCTTCGCGACTCTCGCCTGACGACGCGACTGCACGCAGAACGCAGATTCAGCCACACGATTGGCGGCACGGCCGGCCCATGATCTCGGCGCGGCGAACAAGCGCGGGCACACGCAGAGGTTATCCAGCGGAAAGCTCCGGGCCTCGTACAACCTCCCCGGAACGGCAACGACCCGATACCGCGTGATACCGATCATCTGCCGATAGAGCCAGTTCTCCGTCACAGGCAGATAGCCGTCCAGGATGTGCATCACGGTCGGTAGATTCGCCGGTGTCATGGCGTCTCCCCTTCAAGCCGGGAGGCGCGCAGATGCCGGATGTTCTCCCAGACAAACTGCCTGACGTCGCGATATGCGCCTATCCCAAGGAAGTGCAAGAGCGCCGCGTAGACCACAAGTCCGCCAGCGACTTGTGATGCGAACAGGACCTGCACGGGCAGCCGAGAGGGCAGCAGGACGCTGATTCCCCATACGGCAGCCGCCATCGCGAGCGCACAGGCGAGCACCCCCGACAGTTCCCGCCATAGGCGCCAATAGGTAAGGCCTACGAGTTTGCCTGCGAAGTAGAATCCCGGATAGGAACTCATGACCGACGTGACGGAGTATCCCACAGCCACGCCGAGTACTCCCCACCGCAAACCGATGATGATCCCGAGCATCGAGATCGCCTTGAGCGCCAAACCGAGCCTGAACTGCAGATCGGCGCGCCCCTGTGACAGGAACAGATTTGCATTGAGCGTGCCGATGGACTGCATCAGGCCCACCAAGCAGAAGACCCGAAGAATCGGGATCATCTGAACCCACTTCGGGCCCAGGACCGTCATGACGAACGGTTCTACGGTGACGAAGAGGCCGGTCATCATAGGGAAGGTGACGAGGGCTATTGCCCGGGTTGATCGCAGGAACGCACCTCGCACCCTCTGTATGTCGTTCTGTATCATCGAAAGGGCCGGAAACATTACTCTCGAGATAACCCCCGAGACGCTGATAAGAGGAAAAAGCATGATCTGGTAGGAGTTCCTATACGCGCCCAGAGGCTGTGTGCCGATATACCGCCCGATGAGGAGGTAGTCGAGATTTCGAACCCAGTAGTTCAGTATCTTGTTGCCGAAGACGTTCAGGCTGAAAGACAGGAGTTCCCCGGCATCGCGCCAGCGGAAGATCAGCGACGGTCGCCATCCGCCTAGAACCCACAGCAGTACGGTAGACGTACCCGATCTCACGATGGCCTGCCCGACGAGGCTCCACACCCCCGCGCCCGAGAAGGCCATAGCCACAGCAATGCTCCCGGACAGGCCTGTAGCGACGATGTCCACAATCGCAAGCCGTCGGAACTCCATGGATTTCACTAGTGTCGTTCGCTGAACGATGCTCAGAGAACCTATGAGAAAGTTTGCAGACAGAATCATTGTGAGCGGGGCCAGGACCGGCTCACCGTAGAAGTCGGCGAGCAGTCGAGCGGCGCCGACAAAGATCGCCGTGAGGGATACACCGACGCCGAGGTTGAACCAGAAAACCGAGGACAGGTGCTCCTGCGTTATGTCCTGCCTTTGTATCAACGCGGCACTGAAACCCATGTCGCAAAATAGCTCCGCGAAGACGGTCACAACGGTGACCATGGCCAACAACCCGAACTCGCGCGGAGACAGCAGCCGCGCGAGGACGACCACCGCAATCATGGCGATAGCCTGATTCACGACTTGGCTGGACAGACTCCAACCGATCCCTTGAACCGTCTTGCTGCGAAACTCGCCGTCACCTGGATTCCAGTCCATCTATATCTTCCAGCATCTCTGCGATGCACTCATAGCCATGTGATGCCGCGCGCCTCGAGAACCGATGCATTCAGCGCGACAATGCATCTATCCTGTCATCCCCGATCCTCGCAAGCGGACGACTCACCGGCCCGTTCAGCCAGAGTCTCGGGCGCAAGGCTATCCTGCACCTTTGCAGGCACACCGACGGCGAAACTGTAGTCCGGAACATCGCGGTTCACGACGGCACCACCTGCCACTACGCAGTGCCTCCCGATCGTGACTCCCATGATAACCAATGCGTTCGCTTTGACTGACGAACACTCTCTGACGATAACCTCCCCGACTCCGCACTGATGAGACAGACGTTCTTCCAAGTATTCGTCGTAGTTGAACCGGTTGTGCGTATTGATAATCGCCCCCGGGCCGATCCCGACACCCCGTTCGAGAACGATCTTTCCGGATAGGTCAAGATAGACATTCGCGTTGAGATTACATCCGTCACCCAGGAACAGATTCCCATACCCGTCCTCGCAAGCGTGGAGCGTGATAGGAGGATGCGCGCGGACCCCCTTCCCTACGGTCGCCCCGAACCAACGCAGGATCGCGACGTTGATGTGGCTGTTATACATAAGGACTCTGGGAGGCCCGAAGGCCACCGACCTGAGCAGAACCCAGCCTAGAATCACCCGGCTAGCGACCGGGCTAATCACCCATCGCCGAAGCAACCTCATCACTGTCCGCACGTTCCTTGCCTTCCTTCCGCCTGACACCGGAGAATCCATCTCAGGATTGTCCCCGTATCACTCGCGACAGGTGTGCCGCCTGTGACTGAATGGTGAACCCGCGCAGCACACGCCGCCTTCCGGCCTCTCCCATGCGGCGTGCCAACCCGTCATCCGCGAGAAGACGGACGATAGCTCTGCCTACCGCGCCCACATCCGTAGAATCCACGAGAAACCCGGTCTCTCCATCCACGACGGCGTCCGGGATGCCGCCGGAATCCCCGCCGATAACGGGCCGCCCGCAGGCTCCAGCCTCCAAGAATACTATCCCGAAGCCCTCGCAATCGTTGCCGGGGAGCGTGCGGCTAACCATCGCGAACACATCGCACATGGCATAGAGTCCCGGCATCTCGAAATCCGTGGGGGACAGCGCGAAGGTCACGCATCGCTCCAGTGAGAGCTCGCGGGTCAGGTCGCGCAACCGCGACAGATAATCACCGTCGCCCGCGATAACGTAATGTGCATTCGGAACTATCTTCAGAACCTCCGGCAGCGACCTGATGACCGTGTCGCTGCCCTTTCTCTCGACCTGTCGTCCGACGCTCAGAATCACCTTCTTGCCCTGCAGGCCGAGCTTCGATCTGATGTCATTGTCCCTCTCTCCAGCGACATAGAAATCTGCGTCTACGCCAGGCGGTATCAACTCAATCCGAGCGGCGTCCACCCCCAGATCGAGCAGCCGACTGCGGGTGAAGCGGCTAATGGCCACCACCGTGCCGGCGCCGCGCAGAATACTTGTGATGAGGGATTCATACGCGGGAGAGCCATACAGTTCCATGCCGTATGCGTAGACCAGATAGGGACGACCTGTGATCCTCCGCAGCAGATACCCGACGCGACCGTCAGGCAACACAACACCGCAGTGGATGTGTCGAACCCTATCGCAAGCCACGACCCGCATCGCTTCGATGAAGATGCCGACGCTTCTCGCCCCGCGTATCCGCGGCATGCGGCGGGGGCGCCTGATCGCCAAACGGCTATGAACCGCGTCGAAATCCCTGCAGCCGGGTTGGCGGGGGCTGAGGACGCAGAATCTATGCTCCGGCAGATTCGAGTACAGACCGAGAAGGTAGTTCTGAATGCCACCTCTCGCCGGTGGAAACGGAGTTGCGATCAGGAGCCCATCCAATGTTTTATCACCTGTACCACACTCGAGAGGTTCGCCATCACAACACGCGCAACCCCAGCATCTGAGTATAGCCCGCCCTGTATGAGCGGTCAACGTCACTCCAAGGAAGGCGATCACGTTCCTGGTTGCGCGCGGGGCTCGTCCGAGCAACGTCGTACCATACGCTATCCTCTAGGCCGACTCTTACACCACCGCCCATCGCTACAGCGAGCGAGTTCATCTGCAACTGTCGATCCCCGAGACCTCCGGCACTTCAGAGGGAACTAGCCGGCAGGTCGCGAATCATGATGCCTACATGAAGCAGATCCGCCTGGGCGCAAGCAATGTTCCCCAGAATCAGGTTGAAGTAGTGAGGGGGACCGATCACGGCTCGTTCTGCCAGGTAGCAGGCATAGTTGATCATGCCCGAATCGAATGCTTCAAGTTCAGGCTTGATACCGCGATCCTTCATCCGCTCGGCGAGTTGCATGATCGTGTCCGGTGCGTTTACGCTGGCCTGTCTGCTGAAGTTGAGTGAACTCAGCGTCAGGCTGCCCATGTCGGGCTTTGCGGCTCCGGCCAGATTCAGAGGCTCCGCGCGCTTCTCGAACTCGGACCACGTCCGCCCGGAGAGACTGACGCAGATGACCAGGTCCGGCGCAAACTCCCGAACACCCGTGATGATCCTCTCGTACATGACCGCGCTATGAGTGGGTTCCCCTGTTGCTTCATCGCGAGCGTGCAAGTGCACCGAAGTGATGCCGACCGCACACGCCTGGCGGACATCCTCGATGATCTCATCCGTCGTGATCGGAACGTGAGGATTCACCGCCTTCGTCGGTATCATACCCGTCGGCGTGAAGTTGATGATCAGTTCCCGTGCTGTCGCAGCCAACTATTGTCCCCTGATCCTGGATCGGCGCAACAGCCATCGCGCCGCCCTGCCCGCACACGGTCGGATCAGCCGAAATGCTCCCGGCAGGGGGTCCCTCCAGTTGAAGACCGCCTCGTTGAAGTAGAGGTAGGGCCAAACCATCTCGCGAACGGAAATGGGCCAGTCCCTCATTCGCCTACGGCACCTCAGCGCTCGCAGATCGCATGCAACATCAATCCAGTACCTTCCGCCGTCTCTCTGCCTGACATCGAGCAGACTCTGGCCGGTACTGAGGAGGTACTGTTGGAACGGGAGGTTGACACCCCTATCCACAGCGATACCCGCCCAGTAATCAAGCCTCGGATTGAGTTCGATGAAGTACCAGCGCCGGTCCTCTTCGCTCCACAGGAACTCGATCATTCCGCCCCCGACGTACTCGGACTCCCTGACAAATCGCAGCCCCTCATCGAAGACTGCGTCCACGTAGTCGGCACGTCCGACGACGCAGGTACCGAAGTCCGCTGGATGCTGCCGTATCTTCCGCCCGATGAAGGCCGATGGAACGGCATGGTCACCGTCCGCCACGAACTTGAAGCTGACCAAGTCCGAGTTCGGAGCGAGAATCATCTTCTGAACGAAGTACTCTATCCCCAGATCCTCGACGGCTTGCGCAGCCCGAACCAGGCTCTCGCGGTCGTCGGCGCGAATCGCCTTTCCTCCAAAGGCCCTCGGGAATGCGACCACGTCCCGCAGTTCGCCGTTCTTGAATCTGAAACGGGAAACCAGCGGCCTAACCACCGCCGGGAAGTCCTGCCAACCCTCGAGCTGATCATGCGTCGGTCGGGCTATCCATCGCGGCACGGCCAACCCGGCGCGCTCCGCGCACGACAACATGATATCCTTGCTGAAGAAGCGTTCCAGATTGTTGACTGGCAGATAGGGATACAGGCAGTGCTCGGCAAGCTGGTCCTGATACGCCGAGACGATGTAGGCGTAGACGTCCTCTGCCATGAACAGCACCGGCCTCGAGTCCTGCCGCCGCCCGTAGTCCGCCAGCCACTCGACAAAAGCGATATGGTTCTGCAGAGGGTCGGGAACGATGAGACGTTCCCGTGGATATCGCGAGCAGAAGGAATCGCACCTTCTCGCGCTCAGCGCAACCACTGGGACTCCCGCAAGGCCGAGAGACCTGATGAGCCCGTACCCTGCGAC
>JAGONM010000036.1 GCA_017993055.1 Armatimonadota bacterium | reverse complement strand
GCAAGGGTGCATCGTCTTCCTTGATCATCCACCCCCTCTTCTCCCTGAGCAGCAGGGAGTTGTTGCTGCCCTGAAACAAGATGTACGTATTGCTGAACGAACTGGCAAGCGTGGAAGAGAATACCAAGTTCACGCCGTTTGCGTACTCGAGTACGCATTGCACCGTATCGGGCACATCGCGGCCGTCGTTCCACGCAGTTATCGAGCCGAAACCGCTCACGGATCTCGGCAGGCCGTTGAGAAACCAGGATGCCATATCGAAGCGATGCACCCCAAGTTCGCCGGGAAGCCCGATTGAAGTCGCCTTCCCAAGTCTCCAGTTAAGTTCGGACTCCCGCTCCGGAGTGGGAGCCATCCGGCGCCAGCTAAGCTTGTTGTTCGACTGAGCCATCACCTGCGCTGGGTTGCCAAGAACTCCGGCCCTAGCGAACTGAAGCACGTGCTTGTAGAGCGGATTCGATCGGCTCTGCAGACCACCCTGGAAGACCTTCCCCGACCCGAGTCCCGCAAGCGCTATGGCCTTTGCATCATCGATGCTGCCTGCCAGCGGAGCTTCCACATACACATGTTTCCCGGCCTGCATCGCTTCCAACGCAATGTCCTTGTGAAGATGCGTCGGCGTAGCTAACACCACGGCCTCTACCTCAGGGGAAGCCAGAACCTGCCTGTAATCCGAGAACGGCGCCGCGTTCGGCGCGATCTCAAGGGCTTTCTTCACGTACGGTTCGTAGGTATCGCACACTGCGGTAACCTGCGCCGAGGGCAGCAGTGTGAGCGAGGTCAGTATCTCCTTGCCCCAGAGCCCCAGCCCAATCACAGCGATCCTGACCGGCGGCCCCTTCACGGGGGACTCCTCTCCAGCCTCGGCGGCCAGTACCTGCTCAGCGGTGAGGAGCAGGGCGACGGTGGCGGCGGCCCCCTTCAGGAAGTCGCGCCTGTCTATGTTTCCGTTACTCATCGAGCACTCCTTAGGATGGTTGTACTTCTCCGGCCGCACGCGCGGTCCGTCACACATTAATACGACGCGCAGCCCCGCGTGGTTAGCAAATCCCTACCGTCCCGGAAGAGTCTTCACACGGATGTTCCGATACGCTATCGGACCATGGTCGCCCTGAAGCATTATCGGCCCCGGCACCTCGGTGTTGCCGTCAATAGCGCCTCCGGTCACGCCAGTAACCGCCTGGTTGTCCACGATTGTGACGCCATTAAGAACCACAGTGATCCGGTCGCCGATCATCGTGGCTTCTACGGTCTGCCATTCACCCGCAGGTCGGCTAGCAAATGAACTCGGCTTGATAGCACCGTACACCGAGCCGTTGCCGTGGATGTCGGCGGTCTTGCTGTCGTAGTCGTCGAGCACTTGAATCTCGTAGCGACCGCGCAGATAAACCCCGCTGTTGCCGCCCTTAGGCACCTGATAGTCGTAACGGATGACGAAGTTCCTGAACTGACGGTTACTGATCAGATCCGCTCCGCCGTGCCCCATGACCAGCATGCCGTTCTGTACGGTCCAAGGAGTGCGCCCTTCATCGCGGGCATGCCATCCGTCGAGGCTGACGCCGTCGAACAGGGGCCGGAAACCCTGCTTCCTGTCCATCCCCCTGAGTGGCTGCGGCTTGACCGGTTCCGCGCTCCCCTTTTCGAGTCCAAGGGCCCAGAGAATACCACCTTCCAGGTGTTTCCTATACAACTCGCCCTCCATGAGATCCTCACGGTGGCCGAGCGCCGTATAGAAGACGCGACCCCTACCCTCGTTCCTGCACCATGCTATCGGAAAGTCGCCTGGTTCCTGGGTATTCGGATGCTTGTCCAGACTGAGGAGTCCGCGCATTCTGTCACGGGAGAAGTCCTTGAACTGGTAGACTTCCTCGCGAACGGTCCACGTCGCCGGGAGATGCCTGGTCGCGGGGTGATTCCGATCCTCGACGATGCAGCTTACGTCCGACTGCGCGCCATGAGTAACAAACTGCGCGCCGACCATATTGATGTACTCCTTCCAACCCGGCTTGTCGCCCTGGTCTCTGTAGGAGTCTGTTGCGGCGTGGATGCCAACGAACGCTTTGCCGTTTCTTACGAAGTCGAGAAACGCCTTTCTGTCAGGCAGTGGCAGTTCGCCACTTGTGTTGTTAAACACTACCGCGTCGTACTTCTTCAATGCGGAAGCGGTCATCATCCGAGCCATGTCTTCATCCGACCGGACGTAGTCCACGTCCCACTTGCCATTCTTCTCGCCCAGTTCGTTGATGATCTTCTCACCCAGTGCAATCGAGGAATGACGGAAGCCCGCCGTCACCGACACGACCAACAGATGTTTCTTCGGCGAGGCTGCTTCCCCCCCGGAAGTCGCAAGCACCGCCAACGCCACTAAGACGCATAAGCCGAATATCATCCTTCGCAAGCTAATCACGCTCGATATATCCAAGTCCCCACCTCCTGCGGCAATGATGACCTTATTGTAGCGCGTTTCCCTGCGGGTTTCAAGCTCCGGTTGAGAACTCCAACCAAGCCGGATCGGAATCCCTTGTCGCGCCATACGTTTGTCCGCTGAGCGCCACGGATATGATAGGCTCATCTTTTTAAGGTGCGGGCCAAAAAACACGGCATTTTCTGTTGACAACCCCAAATACCCGCAGTAGAATAGACTAAATGATCACACCCACATAACTAGAGGTGGGGTTAGGAAGGTTCAATAGTATGCCTACAGGGAAAGTCAAATGGTTCAGCGATTCCAAAGGCTACGGGTTCATTGAGACTGAGGAAGGCAGGGATGTATTTGTACACTTCTCCGCCATACAGACCGATGGGTTCAAGAGCCTGGCAGAAGGCCAGAACGTGGAGTTCGAGATAGTCGAAGGAGCCAAGGGACCGCAGGCCGCGAACGTCAGCCTCACGTAGTATCTCTACCGGGTGGTGCTGGCGGCCGACGTGCTGCTCTTAGTGTATGGCGGTCTCGGGAGCGAACTTCGACAGTACGATCCTGCTGACATTCAAGTCGCAGTCCACCGCCAGCCGGAACCCGAATCCCGTCGACAGGCGGTTCTCGCGTTCCGCTTCGTCGAGTGAGAACACAGTCGTCTTCCATTCCCCCGTACCTTCGAGTCGGATGGCCTGTGCTGAGCGCAGACCCGGCTCTTTCCCTGTCACGTATCCGGGTTCAACAACAAGACGGCCGACACGATAGTCGTAGTATGTGACCGATACCCAAGTCCGACCGACCCAAGGGAAGTTCGGGCTCGCGCCGAAGTTCACGTATCTGATCGTTCCGACCAAGTCGCCGACGATCTTCCGACACCTTCGCCCCCCGATTTCGGCAACAACAGTACGTCTATCGTCAGTGCCGTCCAGCCACAGTGCCGGACCCCGAATCGTCGTTCCGACGTCAAGCGTCGCTTCCATAACCGACCGCAGACGAACAAGATGCTCATCGAGTTTCATGACGACCGTCACGGCGCGATATGTGGAAGAAGTCGGCAGCGCCACGTAGTCGAGCCGAAACCCGCCCTGCCCGAACGACATTCCGGTGGTCCTCTGGCTAGGTGCGACGGTGAGCGCGGTGCTGAGCCACGGATACATCGATATGCTCTTCATCTCCCGTCCCGGGTAAACCGATCTCAGCCTGATGCGCGCCTTGATCGTCCTCTCGTTCGCGCTGTTGATAGTGAGTGTCGCGGCAAAGGGATCGGAGAGCCTGACTCCGAATGGGTAGTGAATCGTACATGCTCGCCCGTCACTTCGAAAAGTCATTGTGGCGATCAGCGGGAAGACCGGTGCACGGACAAGGCTTCTCCCGGAAGCACGCATCGAGTACACGCTCTCCGCAATGCCCCCCGGACGGAGTTCGTCCGCCGCGGGAGAGATCACAGACCGCGACTGCCATTCGTCAGGCACAACCAGGCCGAACCTGAGGTCGGTAAGTGCCTCCTCTCCCGAGTTCTTTGCCAGAAGGCGCACACGAAAGTCGCCACCGGCGTAGACCCGGTAGTCGCCACCCTCCTCTGACGGGTATTCCATGCTTGCAGTGAACTCAACGCCCAGCACGGCCTGTAGAGCGTGCATCCGCAAGAGCGTGGATCGGCGCTCTCCCGCCAGTTCACAGCCCGACGTGGAAACCAGGAGGCGAATCTTCTCTCTAGCCGTGAGCGACCCGGCATCTGCGGAGTATAGCTCCCGAACTACCGACCCGACGAAGCAATCGCTCTCGTAGACCGCATATGCCGACGACGCACCGGCACTGATGCTCAGGCGATCCCCCGATTTCGAGATGGTCACCCTCCGAAGGTGACTGTTATCGCGTCCGAGCTCGAACGCGATCGGGCGAGAGAACCCCGTTCCGCGAACGTCTATCCGGCCCGGATGAGTCTCTTCGTTCGCGACTCGCAGCCCGACTCCAAACGCGGACACGGAGCAGGCCAGCCCGTCCGGGGAATCCGCTGGCGTTTCTGAGGCACGATCGGATGATGCGGCCAAGCATCTCGCACAGAGCGCAACGAGGATCACGAGCAACCGGAATCCTGCAGGGTCACGCGAGTGATCGAACACCTTGGTCTATCTCCTTCAACAGCGCCTCATGCAGCCAGGGATTAGATGCGGCCGCGATGGACTGGATGTTAGCCTCAGACGTGTCGAGCAACCGCATAGAGCAGATATCTCTGCCGTACGCATCCGTGACGACGCAACCGGCTGTCCGGGCGATGAGCACAGCGGCGGCAATGTCATAGGGGAACAGTCCCATAACTGTTCCCAGCCCGGCCTCCAGAAACTTTTCTCTGGACCCCGGATAGTCCTTCAGGATACGGTTGCCGACATCCACGACCGCATTGAGTTGGCCGGTGACGAGTCTCGTTAGTGAGAATGCCGTGCTGCTGTAGACGAAGAAGCCTCCGCGGATCGAAGACTTGTCAACAAGCGTGGCCACGGAACCGAACACCAGATCCGCCGGACGTCCAGCTATCTCGACGCTCCACGCCATCCGACCCAAGTCCCGTTCAGGTGACAGGGTAACCGGAACCTCGGCTCCCTTGTCCACGATGCGAACAGAGTCCCGGGTGGCGGTGTACATTCTGTCGTTCTTGATGTCGAGTATACAGCCGAAGGAAACGTCTGCGAGGCGCGCGCCGACGGCATACGGCGCCAGAGCAATCGACACTACACACTGCTCGAAACCGGCCATTGCGGGGCGGCTGCCGTCAATCGGGTCCACTATCAACACTTCCTTCGGATCGCCGAACTCCACAATTCCGCGATCCTCGGAGTAATAGGCGACGGAAATCCCGCGCGTCTCTATGAAATCAACAATCGCTCTTTCAGCAACTTCGTCTATGGCGAAGGACTCATCGCCGCTGCTTGCCTTTCCGACCGACTCCCTGGAAGAGAGCAACCCGAGGTGAGGTCGGACAGAGTCACGGATAGCGTGAGCGAGATCGGAGAGTGAGTCACTGATTTCCATGGTGCCCCTTTGAGATGCGACGAAGTGAGTTGACGTACCCCACACGCCCCAGTATAGTAGCGGGCATCGGCACAGTCAAGTTCGTGCCGAGATTGGCGGCTTGACCGCGTCCTCGGAGATTTGATACACTGCGGTTGTCGTACCGCAGAGCCACCGCATCGGCAGGAGATCGGCGGTGGAGGCGATGCGTAGCGCGACGGTCAGTTAGCCCTGTTTCTGAGAATAAGGAGAGTGCACGGTGTCTGCAAACGTAAAGAACGAGAAGAAGGAAGTTCGGAAGGATGCCGGGTGGCGCGAGCTTCCGATCGGAGGAGTGCTTCCCGAGGCTGGAGGCGCGGCCAAGTATTTGAGCGGCGACTGGCGCATCGAGCGCCCGATATGGAGTGCGGAGAAGTGCATCAGTTGCTTGGCCTGTTGGGCCTACTGCCCGGACAGTTCCGTCCTCGTGAACGAGGAAGGCAAGATGATCGGGATCGACATGGACCACTGTAAGGGCTGTGGTATCTGCGCCAGGGAGTGTCCGCCGAAGGTCAAGGCCATCGAGATGGTGCCGGAGTCGGATTTCCGCGGCAAATGAGCTGCACTGAGCATCCTATGAGTCCGGGGCAGATAGGGTTCTGCGCCCGACCTCATTCTAGCTAGAATGAAAAGTCCGCGTCTCGGCCGCACCGTTGTTACGCTCGGTATAGTCAGTCTGCTCACCGATATCTCGAGCGAAGGCATATACCCGCTGATACCCCTCTTCCTGACCGAGGTGCTTCGCACCAACATGGCTGCGGTCGGCTTGATCGAAGGGATCGCCAACAGCACGGCGAGTATACTCCGCGTCTTCTCCGGGTGGTTCAGCGACGTGCTCGGCAACCGCAAATGGTTGACGGTGTCCGGTTACTCGATATCGGCCCTGAGCAAGCCTTTGCTCTCGTTGTCGAACACCTGGCAGTCGGTCTTCGCATTGAGATTCGCGGACAGGCTCGGCAAGGGAATCCGTACGGCACCCCGAGATGCTCTCATTGCAGATGCGTGTTCTCCGGACCGTCGAGGGGTCTCATTCGGGTTTCACCGCGCGATGGATACTTTGGGGGCGGTCGCAGGGCCGCTCCTTGCATTCTGGCTGTTGGCGGTACTGGGCGGCAACTACCGCGTCATATTTGTTCTGTCCGCCATACCGGCGACCGCAGCCCTACTCGTACTTATCGCCTTCATCAGCGAACCCGCGTGCAACCGTACTCGCGATGCGAAACGCCCCTCTCTCACGCTGAAGGATGCCTCTGTCCAGTTCAAGCTTTTTCTCGTAGCGACCGCCGTCTTCTCAATCGGCAACTCCTCTGACGCGTTTCTCATTCTGAGAGCGCGGAATCTGGGGATGGCGGCGAGCGGGATAGTACTAGCCTTCGCGCTGTTCAACACGGTGGAGGCTGCTCTTTCGATGTGGGCAGGCGCCTTGTCCGACAGAATCGGCAGGCGGAATGTTATCGTCGCGGGGTATTTGGTGTACGCATGCGTATACGCGGGCTTCGGACTCACCCGATCCACTTCCGCGGTTTGGGCGCTATTCGCAACGTACGGCGTCTACAACGCTCTCACCCAGGGGGTGCAGAGGGCATTCGCGGCGGACCTTGCGTGCGCGGATGCAATGGGAACCGGAATGGGGGCCTATCACACGGTAACCGGTCTGGCTCTGTTACCAGCCAGTCTGATCGCCGGATATCTCTGGCAGTCAGTCAGCCCGGCCGCACCCTTCTACTTCGGCGCGACCATGGCAGGCTTTTCGGCGATATTGCTCGTGATTCTTCTCCGCCGGGGGGCTACTTGTACCGCCACGTGATTCGACCACGCGTGAGATCGTACGGTGAGAGTTCGACGGTCACCCTATCCCCTGCAAGAATGCGTATGAACCTCATGCGCATCTTGCCGGATATGTGAGCGAGAACCTCATGCCCGTTCTCGAGCTTCACCTTGAATACCGCATTCGGCAGCGCATCCTCGACAACACCGTCTACGCGCATGGCTTCTTCCTTCGGCATACCCTCTTCACCTCCTGTTCAGCGGAATCATGGAGCCAACGACACGCGGCATGAACACCAGTCAGCCGCACGAGGGGTAGTTTCAACATCACTCCGTCGATTTCCTTCCAACGGGCCCACTACTTTGTCCGACTGAGCACACGGAGTTGGGGGCGATGGCGACGCGCCGGGCAGAGTGTGCTATAATACATCGGTTCGCGACGGAGAAACCAACGACCGGCGCGCCAGATTTGTGGAACCACCCCATGAGCCCCTCGTCTATAGAGTCTGGAACTCAGGAATCCAAAGTCGCGGCGAGAAGCTATTCCCAGCACTCCGACGGTGAGCTGATAGACGCGTCAAAACGCGGCGACGTTGCAGCGTTTGAGCTACTATTCGCCAGGTATCAGAAACGGGTTTTCAACCTGATCTATCGAATGGTAGGCAACGAGCATGATGCGGCTGATCTTACGCAGGAGGTCTTCCTGAGGGTCTACAAATCTCTGGAGAGGCTCAGATCGGATGAGGCGCTCCTCGGGTGGCTTCGGACGATCGCCGTAAATATCACTCGGGACCATTTCCGCAAGTCCGCCCGGACGATCCGAGGCGAATCCCTGGATAAGACTGTAAAGTTGGAGGACGGCGAGGTAGAGCGAGAAGTCGAAGACTGGTCCGCGAACCCGGAGCGGCTGTTCGGACGCAAGGACATTCAGGAGGCGGTTCAGCGGGCGATCGACACTCTGTCAGAAGATCATCGAACGGTGGTTGCCCTGCATCACATCGAAGGGGTCGACGTGAGAGACATAGCGAAGATGCTCAAGGTGCCCTCAGGCACGGTGAAGTCCCGACT
This sequence comes from Armatimonadota bacterium, assembly GCA_017993055.1. NCBI lineage: Bacteria > Bacillati > Armatimonadota > Armatimonadota bacterium. The sequence continues at coordinate 29,910 of JAGONM010000036.1, read as the reverse complement.
GGCTCGCGCCCGCGAGGAACTCAGGCGCAAGCTCGGGCATTACGTACTGACCGAACCACCTGGCCAACAGCGAGGATTGCCATGAACTGCGAGAAGGTGCAACGACGCATATCCGCGTACGCTGCGGAGTCGCTGTCAAAGCGTTTCTCCGGCAGAATCGCCACTCATCTAGAAGAATGTTCCGAGTGCCGCGCCGTGCTGCAACTTGACCGCATGGTGATGCAGATGGTGGAGAACCTCCAGCCGCTCGATCCGCCCGCAGGACTCTACCCTCCGCTTCCGAATCACATCACATCTCGGCGAGCATTAAGTGCGGGGCACAGAGCACTACTCCTGCAGCGGGCGCGCTGGGCATTTGCACTCAGCGTTCCCGCGCTTGTCCTAATTCTTGCGCGAACCACCCTCATGCCACCCCAGCAGACTGATCCCTCCCTGTACGAGTATGCGCAGGGCCACATGTTCTACGCCGGTCAGGAGATACTAGCCGACCGGCCGGCTCTATACACGGCGTCTCTGCTCGCCGACGCGGCGCACCAAAAGCTTGAGGGGAAGACACCTTGAGGCCCAGACTCTGGATACCTGTCATTCTCGCGGGCGCTGCGACAGCAATCATCCTCTCCCGAAACTCAGAGAGCGAGGCTTCGTGGGTCATTCGCCGCGCCTGTGACGACGGATTCCAGCATTGTTTCTCCGCGACGGCCCGCACCAGTGTGAGTTCCTGTGGAAATACGGTCGCCAGCACGATGGAGATCGTACATGGAGTGGCCGACAGATGCCGCATGGAATATACCTCCGGGCCGCTCAAGGGGACCGTCATGTCGAGCGATGGGAATGAAATGCGAACCTATGACCCGACGTCCCACACGATCACCGTCACCCCAAGCGTCCGGTGCTCTCGCCTGGGCGATAGGCTGGACCTGCTGCTTGCCAATCACCGGGTGACCTCGACCGGCATCAAGACGATCGCCGGACGCCCGGCCCACCTCATCGTTGTGCGCGGAAACCGGTCTCGGACAATCCTAAAACGTCTCTGGATTGACGCCGAGACGTATGCGGTCCTGGGCCAGGAGGACCGTGATTGCCGAGGCAGAGTCCGGTCCTCCACGCACTTCGTGTCCATTCGATTTGAGGAGGCGATCCCGGACAACGTATTCGAGCTACCCAAGGACAGCAGGATGATAAGCAGGGATGCCGGTGACGGCACCGAGATGACGCCCGGGCAGTTGTCCAGGGAACTTGGGTTCAAGGTCCGCATGCCGGGGTATGTCCCGAAGGGATTTGAGCTCGAATCGTGCCGCCTTCACTCGTGCTCCTGCGAATTTCCGCACCGTTGCGCCTGCATTCGCTACACAAACGGCGTGACCAGCATTTCGCTTTTCCAGTCGAAATCGACGAGCGCACGCCCATGCTCGGCATCCTGTGAGGATGCGCGGAAAGGCTCCTGCGTACTCAGGAAGTCCGACCAGGGCAACGCCGCCACCGTAACGAGAGACGGCATATCACACGTTGTCCTAGGCGACCTTCCGGGGCCGGTGATCACGAAGGTGGCGGACTCTCTGAGATGACTCTGCGGGCGGATATCCTCATTCGGCACACCGCAAGGACGGAGAGCGCCACTATACCCGCACCCCCGTAGAACGTTACTTGATACCCCAGCCTCGTCCACAGCAGGCCTCCAACGACCGGCACTATGACCGCAGCGGCATGATTCACCGATATCCCCATGGCAAGGCTCGGCATCACGTCCGAAGGATCAGCGATCTTGTGCAGGTACGTTGTGAGTCCAATGCTCCCCAGGAACAGCAGACTATCGGCAAAGTATAGACAACAGAGCGCACCAAGAGTCAGTTCACCGGCGGTGTAGTACCGCAGAATCCATGACGTCAGATCCATCGCAAACATGGCGTCGATACCGTGCAACGCATTCATCACCAGCTTGCTATTGACGGTCGCGTAGCCGATAAACACCGGTATCAGTAACGAGTAACATACCAGAAGCACCTTCTTCTCGCCGATCCTGTCTATCAACCGCCCGAACCTGGGGGCAAGGATCAGATTCGTGACGCTGTTAACTATCATGAGCAACGCCACCGTGCGAAGCGATGCCCCGAACTGCCTCACCAGCACGAAGATCGCGAACGTGATGAAGACCTGTTTGCGGCATCCCTCCAGGAACACAAGCAGGTAGTAGAGCGAAAAACGCTTCCTGAAGACAAACCTCGGCTTCTGCTTATGCCCGATGTCCCTCGATATCATGGAGACGGCCACCGCCCCGATCCCGACCACCGTTCCTGAGATCACGAATATGCTGCTGAAGTGGAGAACTTTCGCGAGGATGAAGACCATCGCCATCCCGCAGATGGTCCCCAACGCCCCGATGGAACCCATCTGTCCGAGTCGCCTTCCCTGCCTCCCCTCTGCCGCCAGACTCAGCGTCATCGAAGGCGAGAGAGGCATCCATCCATGTATCCCAACGCTCCACACTAGAGAGAACACGATGAGGGTAGGAACGCTGTTTACCGTGCTGTACCCACAGATGCCCAGCGCCACCAGTCCGAGGGCAATTGCGCCCAGTATCGGCTCCGCAACGCGCATCATCAGCGCGGCCACGAAGACCATCAGAAACCCCGGCACTTCCCTGAGCGACTCCAGCATGCCCAACTGGTCGGCTCTCAGGTTCAGGGTTTCCACGGCGAAGTTGTTGAAGGTTGAAAAATACGCACCCCACCCGAACGATACGCAGAATACGGTGAACGAGAGCAGGCGAAGGTCGCGCGATCCTCGATATGCGAGTCGTCGAATCTGATTCAGGCCTTTGTTAGGTATACCGGATGACAAGCAGGTAAGCCTCTCCAGCGACGGCGAAACCCCAAATCCGCGACCTGTCCTGGTCTCTCGAAGGCAGCCATCAGCCTCGCACATTATAGGGACGACCTGAACGCCTGGTCAACCACCTGTACTGGAACGGCACTGAAGGCAGCGTACTCCCACGACATCGCAGTCTCGCGGTACGAATCCTCTTGACCGCCAGTCGAAAAGCATCTATAATGAAGGTAACGAAGACTCGGGAAATGGCTGTCGGTCGCTCGGCATTCGACGCTCGGTGGACCGTGAATCGCCGCATCCCACCCCCCTCGGTGTATCAACCGCGCAGCCCTTTCTTCAGGTTTTCCGAACTATTGCCGAAAATGAGATATAGAGCCCGCTCACCGATCAGGGCGTCAACGACGAAGGGATTGCTGCCTCCGCAAGGTATCGGCTATTGTTGATACAGGACCAAGTCCAACAACAGCAACAGCGAATAGACCCGAAGATCATCATGGCCAACGCCGTGCTCCAGCTCTCAAGCCTGGAGTTGCAGCAGACCATCGAGCAGGAGCTCGTCGAGAATCCGGCCCTCGAGGCCGAGGATGAGGATCCTTGCGCCGGTTGCGAACTTGCTCCTTTCGGCTGCAATGACTGCAGTATCCAGAAGCAGAGAGAGACGGTTGACGTTGACCTCACAGTCCACGATATCGAAGTGCCGTTCGATTTTGCCACCGACCCCGAGGACGAAGAAGACCCCATCGGCCGCATACAGTCTGAGATCAGCCTGCACGAGCATCTCCGCAACCAGATTCGGAACGGCCCGGCGGGGCATGTTTCTGAGATCGCGGACTATCTCGTAAACTATATAAACGAGAGCGGTTATCTGGAATGCGACCTCCTTGAGATCACTCTTGAACTCGAAGCGACCGATGAGGAACTCGAGCAAGCGGTCCAACTCATCCAGGCACTCGACCCTCCTGGAGTCGGTGCGCGCACCCTACAGGAATGCATGCTGAACCAGCTCAAGTATCTCGCAGATGAAGGGGCCGGCAGCCCTACCGCAGAGCGCATCGTCTCGGAATGTTGGGACGAGATGATCGCCCAGAAAGTCAACAGGATATCGCGGCGGCTGAAGGTCAAGCCCGAACTCACGCGATATGCCCTCAAGTTCATACGCACCAGACTGAATCCATATCCTGCGGCGGGGTTCCGCCCGCCCTGGGACAACAAACCCGCCGACAACAGGAACGCCGTTCGACCTGACGTCATCGTCCGAAGGACGCCTACTGGATACGAGATCGAGGTGGTATCGAACGACCACATCTCGCTCGCCGTAAGCCCCTACTACCGCCAGATGTACAACGAGATGAAGAACGGAAAGGCGCGACGGTACTCGGAGCAGGACAAGAAGCACATCGTGGAATACGTTGAGCGCGCCGATCTCTTCATCAAGAACCTGAACCAGCGGCGGAAGACTATGCGCATGATTGCCAAGAGTATAGTGGAGGTTCAGCACGGATTCCTGGATACCGGATCGAGGCTGTTCCTTCGCCCCCTCACTCGGGTGAAACTCGCCGAGATGATCAGCATGCATGAGTCTACGGTGAGCAGGGCTACTGCGAACAAGTACATCCAGCTTCCGAGCCAAGAAGTGGTGCCCTTCGACTTCTTCTTCAGCCACGCGCACTCCTTGACGGATATGATAGTGCAGTTGATCGAGCACGAAGACCCGGCGAACCCGCTTAGCGATCAGGAGATCGCGGACATCATCACTGAGCAGGGTATCCAGGTCGCTAGGCGCACGGTCGTCAAGTACCGGGAAGCCCAGAAGATACTCTCGTCCCGCCAGCGCCGCCGCACAGTCGCCAGGGTCTAGACTGACATTGGCAGCACTGCCCTCGGTGTGCTACAATATGTACAGTTCGATTAGGGAGGAGTGTGCCTGAAATGAAGTTCAGAGAGGGCGAATACGTGAAGATCATCGCGAGGGAGTCTACTCCGGCGGATGCCAAGAGCGGGCTCTACTACCAGCATTTCTCCGGCCTCGCGGGCACGGTAGACCGTGTCTACGGTGATGAGGTCTGCATAAACGTCGACCCCGACACCCTTCCTGACGGCATTTCTAAGAGGCACTTAGAGATCCAGGAGTCGATGCGACGCAAGTGGCTGAACGGTCTCTCGGGAGAGGCGCGACACAGGCTGACCCCGGAGGAGAGGCAGTTCAACTTGGCCTACACCATCCTTGTGCAGTCATCGGACCTTGCCAAGGCGAAGAAGGGCGAAGCGAAACCGCTGGCCATCAAAAGCATCGAGCCCGTGATCCCCGCCGACGATCCGCTTGGCGAGGACGACTTCTTCGAGAGTCATCCCCAGGAAGAGATTTCCCCCATCGAGGTGGTCACATCGCCACTCGAGACCTCCGAGGCACCAGAACTCGAGTCGCCGTCTACTCCGGCGCAAGCGGAGCGTGCACATTCGGCTGCAAGAGCCAACGCTACTGAGAAGTCCGCCGAGAAGAACGGCCTGACCGCCGCCGAACTTGCTTTCCTCAAAGAGCGCGAGAAGGCCCTCAAACACAAGACATAGAGCTCTGTCTGCGACAAAGCACTCGGGCCAGCGGATCGAACGATCCGCTGGCCCGTTGTCCCTCGGATACTGCCCATCAGGGCGCCATCCTATTCAAGATTGTGCTTCGGAATGGACTTGTCGTTCCGCACCTTTGTCGCCGCTGCTTCCATCCTGTCCACGCACTGTCTCGGCGTGTTCTTTCCGCTCAGTAGCGCGTTCATCGCGTTCTCGGTCTCGGTCCCCAGCGACTTGTACCAATCGGCATAGTCGGTATCCCATGTGTCCGCCGCCTCTCGCATGCACCTCGCCGGTTCCACGAGATCGGGAGGCAGTTCAACCTCGTCCGAGCCGACGATGGACATGAGCGTGTTCTTCTCCCGGACGAACTCCTTTGCCATCGCCAACGACGTCATGAATCTATAGAAGTCCGCGGCTTCGTCGGGATGCTTCGCCTTCTTCGGAACAATCCACGTCTCAACACCGGTAGAGGTAACCGTCGGGTCGCCCTTGCCGTCTGGGAGGACAGGCGGATTGAAGTATCGCATCCGGAAGCCCTGGGGCATCTGGTTCTTCATCTCCGATCCCAGCCACGTGCCGCAAGGAATCATCGCCGCGTTGCCGAGAAGGAACTCCATCTGCGATTCAGTGTGCGTCAGCGCATTGACGCCGGTCTGGAAGTAGCCCCTCTTCGCGAGCTGGTCAACCATCTGCGCTGCCTTGAGGAATGCAGGACCGTTCCAGGCGCCGGTCTTCAGGTTCTGGGCGTCCTTCCATGCCTGCATCCCGCCGGCGCTGATCGCCCATGGGATCAGGAAGCCACGCAACATATACTGAGGATACTTCCCCTGGTAGGTGATCGGCGCTATGCCCTTGCGCTTGATCTTCTCGCACAGCAAGAGCAACTCGTCGAAGGTCTTCGGCGGCGACCAGCCGTTCTTCTCGAACATTCCGGCATTGTACCACCAACCGAAGACGTTGTTGTTGTAAGGCATGATGTAGTAGTGCCCGTTGTATTTTCCCTTGTCCAGCAAGCTCGGAACGAAGGTGTCCTTCCACTTCACGTCTCGGTCGTACGCCTTCTCGTCCAAGTACTTGTCCATCTCCAAGACCTCACCCTCCATCACGAGAGCCCAGTAGTCCATGCCCCACCCGGGCCACGTAAGGTCGGGCGGATCACCCGCGACGAAACGCGGACGAAGCTGCTCCCAGATTCGCGGGTTTCCCCAGATCTTGATGGTCACATTCGGGTGCTCCTTTTCATACTCGTGGGCGGCGTACTCGAAGAAGTCGAGCCCGAATCCACCTTGGAAGACCGCAACCTCCAACTCGATCTGTCCCGCCGACGGCCCCGTCGCCTGTCTCTTCCCGCATCCCATCAGCAGTACTACAACCAGTATCACGACCAGTGCCGGCAATATCCGTCTCATGGGTCAATCATCCTCCTGCAAGGTTCGCATACGACCATCCGTGACAATGTAGCCATTAGCCTGTCTACTTCGGAAATCCTCCGAGGTCACTACCAGTCAGCCGCCTCTATCGCCCGAGCCAGCATTGAGTTGCCGCCGGCCGAACTTCCAGTAGAGCCCGACCACGACGAGCACAGCACCCGACAATCCGGCGAGAGCGGTGTAGGGCGTGCGGAGGGAGATATACTGGGCAACGACCCCGCCGACAAACGCCCCGGATATGTTCCCGGCGGCGACCAGTGACTCGTGTATCCCGGTGTTCCTGCCCATCTTCATCCTCGACTGCAGTCCATAGTAGAGCGCCTGCGTGTATGCGATCCCCAGCGAAGTTCCCTGAAGAAGGAATGCCGCCGCAAACATCATCCTCGACTCGGCGAACACAATCCCGATCCCCGAAACCACGCCCATGACGAGCGCCATCACCAGCGGCCACAGTCTCCCTCGCCACCACGGGCCCGCGCTCGTAACGAATATGCCGGCCGCCTGACCGATAAGCATTACACCCAGGAGCAGGCCGATCGTACCATCGGAATACCCGATGCTGTACCCCAGCTTAGGGAACAGACTTCTGATTGCCGAGTAGCCGAAGAACCCTGTGAAATGCGCCGACCTCGCGATCTGCAGAAGTGCCCGAGGACGCTCCACATCTCCCATCACGGATGCGGCGGTAATGGGCTCCTGCTGATCCGAGTAACTTGGATCAACGGGGATGCGAGACCATGCGCGCACGACATAGATCGAGCCCGTTGCCAGCAGGGCCGCCGCGACGAACGGCCATGCCTCGCTCGTAGCGAACATGTACCCCGCCATCAGGGTGAATGCCGCCCCACCTACGGTCCAACCGACATTGAACGCTGAGAGGTTCTTCCGCAGTTCGCCCCTAGGACTCCTATCGCCGATGAAGGCCTGCAATGACGGATAGAACGCGCCAACAGAGATCATAAACACAACGTAGAGCGCGAGAACTTGCAGGTTGTTCCGAGAGATCGAGAGTCCGAGACAGGCGACCGACGCCATCGCCGCCGCCGGGATGATAACCCTAGTCCTCCCGATCTTCTCAGACAGCATACCCGTCGTCATGCAGACGGGAAGCCTGGCTCCTTGTGCCATCGAGCCCATCGTTCCGAGGAACAGCGCGTTTGCACCGAATCGGAGGGCGAGCAGAGGGATCGCGGTCTGTACCAATCCTATACAGCCGTCCATCAGTGCGGGGATGGCGAAACTGAAACCGCGTGAGCGGTGGGACTGTGCCGCGTTCACGACCCTTCGACCTCCACACCAACGGGCAACCTCACTTCAGCGCATCCGTGAGTCTAGCGACGTCCCGCTGAGCCGCCTCGCAGTCCGTGTGCGACGATCCTCCGATGTAGAGCGCGCGCTCCGACGATGTCATTATACGGACCACACTCCGGCGCACATAGAACGAGACCGTTATCCCGAGAAGCATCAATGCGAAACCAATGTACACGATCGGAAGGGCAGGATTGCTGGCTACCTGCAATCCCGTGTAGTCAACAACGCGTTCCAACTCGACCTTGTGGCCCTTGTACTCGCCGGGGTTCCCGCTCGATACCCACCCGATCCGCTTCCAGTCGCTACGATTCTCCTCGAAGTTCTCGTTGACGTAGACCTGCGCCGCCGGGTTAACGGGCAGACTCGAAGCGCTGATACGCGGCGGGCCGACATAGTCAGGCGCGAAGTCATGAACGAATAACGACCATTTCCGGCCGCCAGTCATGAACTCCACCGGCACAAGCTCGGGCACGAACTGCTTCCCGTGTGCATCTGAGGCGGTCTCCATTCGGACAGCGATCCGATCAAATCCCCCATCCGGTCGCGTGACCCGTAGGACAAGTCGGTCCACGCCGAAATCGCTCTGATAGAACGTGATGCCCCGATATATCAGCGGGTGGTTGACATCAATCGTCTTCTCAACGACGCGCCTCCCCTTCTCATATACCTCCAACCGGCTCTTGTATGCCGACGGCGACCGGTCCTTGTCGAGTTCGATCTGGAAGTCAAGCAGTTTCACATCAAAGCCGAGCGGACGCATCTCCTGCGAATCCGCCGGGAAGTAGGAGCTGACCTGCGAGCCTTCCGAGATCAAGGCGTAGCCCTCGAAACCAAGCCGGTTGCCGAGCATATACCCTGCGAAGATCACTAGCAGGCTGAGGTGCGTCAGGTAAGGGCCCCAGATGCCGAACCGCCCTTTCGCGCCGTACACGCAGTCCCCATCCAGTCTGACCAGGTATCCCGAGGACCGAAGGGCCGAAGCTGCACGGTCTCGCGCGCCGTCGGCCGATCCACTGAAGGCGACACGCTCTGACACTTGCATGTTCTCGATCTGCTTCACGGTCGCCGCCACAGTCGGCCGAAAGAACCTTGTCCAAGATACCCTGAACCGGTTGACGGTGCACACGATGAGGTTAATCGAGATCAACGTCAGCAGAGCTGAATACCATGCGGAGCGAAAGACGTCGTGCAGGCTGAGGCCGAGGATGACCGCCGCCTTCGCGCGACCGTACTGCTCGACATACTGCTCCGGCGGGCCTCCCTGAGGCACGACCGTGCCCATGACCGAAGCGACAGCAAGGACGAGAAGCAGCACGATCGCAGTCTTCATCGAACTGAAGAAGACCCACAGCGCGCGCATCAGACCTGTTTCACCGCTCTGTCTTGATCCCGGCGTTCCGCTCAGTTCCTCTTCCACGTTCACCTGCTCCCCTAGCGATCGGTCACTCGTGTATCCCCGTTGGGAGTATAGCGGACTAGAGCAGGCGTGTCAAAAGTCGAAGGTCCCAAACGATTCGTACGGGTGGCCGACGGTGAATACCTGCATGCGCCGTGCCTCGCCCTCCACGATGTAGACCCTCCCGAAGGCGTCGATCTCAATGTCAACGGGGTCGAATATCATCCCCTCTCCCACTCCGTACACACCGAACCTGCGAAGGAACTCGCCTGCGCGGTCGAACACCACCAGCGAGTGCCTGCCCCTGTCGGCGATCCAAACCTGTTCGTTCCGATCGAGTGCGATCGCGCTTGGGTTGCCGATGTCCTGCGAGCCTTCGCCGTGGAAGCCGAAACGATAGAGATACTTGCCCTTCCTGTCGAAGACCTGGACGGGGACACCGACCGAGTCGAGAGCATAGATCCGCCCCTGGCGGTCAACGGCAACATCCTGGAGCCGGCGAAACTCACCGCGCCTGCTCCCTTCGCCACCCAACCGCAACTTGAGCTTGCGGTCCCTGTCCAGCACGTATAGCCGGCAGTTGGCGCGATCCACTACATAGAGGTTGCCTTCGCGATCAAAAGCCATTCGCCCGGGACTCGGAGGCGCATCTCCCTCAGGACGCGGGAGTTCGATGGAAGACGTCCTCCCACCGGGGGCGATGACCTTGATCGGGGCCGTTTCCGACAGGGTGACGTAGAGCGAGCCCTCAGCGTCAAGCGCCAGGGCATAAGGTTCGACGAACTTCTCATTGCTCATGTCGGTCGGCCTCGACACGCCGTGCAGATCCATCGAGTAGACAGCCGACTCCTTGATGTCGGCCAGGTACAGCGCGTCTAAGCGCTCTGAGACCACGATCCCGGACGGTTGGCCGAATCGCAGGTCCTTAGTCGGACCCGCCACGGCATAGCTGAACGCGAACTCGCCCGCTGCCACGCGCACCGCCGCTGAGGCTGCCAGCAATGACAGCAAAATGAAAAACCGCGCCTGTCTAAGATAAGTACTCATTAGCTCCCGCACACCCATCCAAGCGGACCGCCGAAGGAGAGGCCCCATCCATTCTACACGAAATCACTGCCGGGCGCATGTTGACCCGGACGCCGTGATGCTGTAAGCTTTGAACAACCATTCCATGACCATTCCGCACAGGAGGCGTCGGCTATGAACGAGCAGGCTAGATTAGTCATGACCGCGCAGGCGATGAGTCCCGCCGAGATCATCCGAAGGCTCGAGTCGGGCGATCCAAGGGTCAACCGCTACCTCGCGGACGAGATATACGCGAACGCAAACCCGGAGTATCTCGCCGCTCAGCGATGCAGGTTGGCCGAAACGGTCCGCCTCCACGCGGTGAGAGTCGGCGATCGCCCGACTTACATTCTCCGTGCCCCGGGCAGGCTCAACGCGTTTCTCGAATACCTCGATATGTGCGCGGGCGACCACATGTCCACGACCATTGATGGCGACATCCCGGTCGCCGTGTCGCCGAGAGACGACGACGAGCTCTGGATTTCGAATGTCAATCCTCTGTTCCCGACAGAGCGGATCTCGCTATCGCGCGAGTTTAAGCAGTTCGCAGGAGAGCCGTTGCACCAGCATGCACGAGGGCTACTCGACAACTGGGACAACCGCACCAAGATCCTCCCGCACTTCGGGAGGCAGAAGGGAATCTGGTCGAACTATATCCTCGGCCCGTACTTACGTGGGATGTGGGAACAGAACGACGCAACTCTGAGAGGGGCCGACATGACCTTCGGCCCCGCTACCGCGCCGTTTCGAGCCGGCACCAGTTCCTCATCCGCAGTTGTGGTTCTATCCTTCCTCTGCATGTACATCTGCAACCAGGACCTGCTTCCTCATTGGGACCTACCCGAGATGTGCAGGCTTCTGGGCGAGGCTGAGTGGTACGTCGGCACGCACGGCGGCGCGAACGACCAGACGACGATCCTTCGCAACGGGCCGAACATGGTGCTGTACAATCGCCACTCACGCACTCCCCTCGACTCGACGCCCTTGCCCTTCCTCAGGGGCGTTCACGTCGTGCTAGCCAACTCCCTATGGGAGGTCAACAAGTCCCTTACAGGTAATCAGAGTTTCAACATGCGAAAGGGGTGGATGGAGATCGGCGACGAGCTGATGCGACTCATTATCTCCGCCGTCAGGAAGGCGCAGAAGCAGGGCAAGGCGTCCGATGAGGGCTGGCTGGCCGACCTGTTGAAAAGACGCTTCCGCATTACCCCCGGCGGACCGACGCCCTATCTGGAATCGCATCCTGAGGCTTGGGAGAGAATCGAGTCCAACTACAACATGCTCGGAAGCCTCGACGAGAGTATACTGGGCATACCGAACGAGGCCATCGAAGAGATGGTTCTTCTGCTGCCGATGAAGATTACACCCGTTGAAGCCGCACGGCTCCTGCGAAGGGACGTCGATACCATCATGCGCATGTACACAAAACCCAGAAGAAGCATCGGTGGATACCATGCGCGCACGACGGCGAGGTTCTTCCACAAGGAGAACGTCATCGGCAGGGCGCTCGAGCGAATCTTCATCGAGGCCGACGGGCGAGTCTCCTCAGGCGATCTCAAGCCGGACTCGCCTGAGTACGATATGTACAGGATGACCGTAGGAGAACTGGTCGAGCAACTACAGCATATCCTGTGCTACGACTTCCGGGTCTCCAACGCTCAACTCGACCGCCTGATCAACATCGCGCGCCGTGGACCCGGGTATCTGGGCGGCAAACTGACTGGCGCGGGCAAGGGCGGCTGCGTCTCGATCTTAGTCCGGGATACCGACTCTCAAGGTATGTGTGAGTACCTAGACCGGGAGTACTATGGGAAACTCGAGAACTTCGAGGACTACCGCCAGATTCTCGACGATGCCCTTCGCTATTACGAACCCGATTCGTTCGAGCGCATGTCGGCGGCGGAGCAACTCGATAACCTCAATCGTGCGCTCTCATCCATCCCGGAGCAGCGTCGGGTCATCACCTTCAGCCGAGGAGCCTGCGCCCTGGACCTCCCGGATGTGAGATAGGCCCCGGCGGGTCGCGTCTGAAGTTAATTCACCCGACATGGAAAGACTGCATCTGTCGAACCTGAGAACTCTCGAGGCAGAGAGCATACACATACTTCGCGAGGTAGTCGCCGAGTTTGAGCGGCCGGTCATGCTCTATTCTATCGGCAAAGACTCATCCGTGATGGTCAGGCTCGCGCAGAAGGCGTTCGCCCCAGGCAAGATCCCCTTCCCGCTCCTGCACGTAGACACGGGCATGAAGTTCCCCGAGATGTACGAGTTCCGCGATCGGTTCTGCGCGGAGATCGGGGCCGACCTTCGCGTCTACACGTTCGACGAGGCGATCGCTGAAGGCGCGGACCCATGGGACTGGGGCACGGTGAGGTGCTGCGCGCAACTGAAGACGCAGGCGCTCCTGAACGCTCTTCGTGAGGGGGGATACGATGCGGCCTTCGGGGGCGCCCGCCGCGACGAAGAGAAGTCGAGGGCCAAGGAGCGAGTCTACTCCTTCCGGGATGTCCACGGGCAGTGGGACCCGAAGAACCAGCGGCCCGAGCTGTGGAACCTCTACAACGGGCGGATCAAGAAGGGCGAGAGCATCCGGATATTCCCGCTCTCCAACTGGACGGAACTCGATGTCTGGCTCTACATCCATCTTGAGGAGATCCCGGTGGTCCCGATGTACTTCGCCGCCGAGCGAGAGGTCGTACCGCGCGACGGAAGGCTGATCCCGGTTTACGAGCGTACTCGACTGGCTCCCGGCGAGGTGCCGCAGAGAATGGTCTGCCGTTTCCGAACGCTTGGGTGCTACCCGTGCACCGGTGCCGTTGACTCGAAGGCCGCGACCGTCGCCGAGATCGTGGAGGAGATGATGGTCGTGCGACACTCCGAGCGCATCACCCGGCTGATCGACCACGACCAGGACAGCTCGATGGAGCAGAAGAAGCGGGAGGGGTACTTCTGATGGCGATCGAAGATCTCCTCACTCAGGTCCGGGAGGCCGACCTCCTGCGCTTCACCACGGCGGGCAGCGTCGATGACGGTAAGTCGACGCTCATCGGCCGCCTGCTCCACGACGCAAAGTCAATCTACGAGGATCACCTCGCGTCGCTTCACAAAGACTCGATCAAGGCGGGCCGCGTGGAGATCGACTACGCGCTACTCACCGACGGACTCAAGGCCGAGCGCGAGCAGGGGATCACCATTGATGTCGCCTACCGCCATTTCTCGACACCTAAGCGCCGCTTCATCATCGCGGATACGCCCGGCCACGAGCAGTATACGCGCAACATGGTGACCGGCGCTTCGACGGCGAATCTCGCGATCATCCTCATAGATGCGCAGAACGGGGTGCTCACCCAGTCGAAGCGGCATGGGTTCATCGCGTCGCTACTCGGCATCCCGCATCTCGTAGTCGCGGTGAACAAGATGGACCTGGTGGGCTACTCGCAGCAGGTGTTCGACGACATAACTGAGGAGTACCGCGAGTTCTGCGCCAAGCTGCAGTCGCGCGACATAACATTCATCCCGATGAGCGCCCTCAGGGGCGACAATGTCGTCCGCAGAAGCGAGAACATGCCGTGGTACCACGGCTCCTCCGTTCTCTCGCACCTCGAGAGCGTCCATATTGCGGGCGACCAGAACCTGATCGACTTCCGGTTCCCTGTCCAGCTCGTGCTGCGCCCGCACGGCGGCTTCCGGGGATACTGTGGCACTATCGCTTCCGGCGTCGCCCGCATAAGCGATGAGGTGTTCGTGCTCTCGTCGGGCAGGATGAGCCGCATATCGCGCGTGCTCGTGAACGGCGAGGACGTCGAGTACGCCTTCCCTCCGCAGGCGGTTACTATCTGCCTAGAGGATGAGATCGACATCGCGCGGGGCGATATGCTCGCTCACCCCGCGAACGTGCCGTGGGTAGCCCACGAACTCGAGGCGATCCTGATCTGGATGCACGACGAGCCGCTCGATCCGTGCAAGCACTACTACATCAAGCATACGACCCAGACCGTTCGCGGCCGGCTATCCGAACTGCGCTATCGCATCGACCCTAACACGCTTCACCGCGAGCACGTGGAGAGTCTCGGGCTCAACGACATCGGGCGCGTCTCGATGCGGCTCTTCAAGCCGATCTTCTGCGATGAGTATCAGCGCAACCGGCAGACGGGCAGCTTTGTCGTGATCGATCCGCAGTCGAACTTCACCGTCGGCGCGGGAATGATTATCGACCGCTCCCACAGGTACGATGTGGTCCGCCCGACGGCGGACGACACACCGGCGGATCGGCATATCACTCGCCACCTCGGTCTGGTGGCGTCGGACGACCGGGCGCGCGTTCTCGGCCAACAGCCTGTCACCATCTGGTTCACGGGTCTCAGCGGCTCGGGCAAATCCACCATTGCGTATGCACTTGAAAAGCGTCTCATGGAAGAGGGCCACGCTTGCTTCGTGCTCGACGGCGATAACGTGCGTCATGGGCTTAACCGGGATCTCGGGTTCTCGCCCGATGACCGCACCGAGAACATACGAAGGGTCGCAGAGGTATCGAAGCTGTTCAACGAGGCGGGGCTGATCATGATCACCTCGTTCATCTCGCCATATCGCGAGGACCGCCGGGCGGCGCGTGAGGTCATCGGCGGCGACCGGTTCGTCGAGGTCTTCCTCGATACGCCACTGGAGATCTGCGAGAAACGCGATCCGAAGGGGCTCTACAGGAAGGCACGCGCGGGCGAGATCGAAGAGTTCACTGGTGTGTCCTCCCCGTACGAGCCGCCCGAGGCGCCGGAACTACGCGTTGACGCTGGTGACATGTCGGTCGAAGACTCCGTCGAGGCTATCATGGCTCTCCTGACCGGTCGTAGCTTGCTTGGCTGATCTCTTGGAGGTAACGATGCACAGGTTCTGCTGGCTGATGCTCGTAGTCGCTTTCGCGGCTGCTGGGGACTGCCTCGCATGGAACGACCGCAATCTGATGAGCGATACGTGGACTGCCACGGACGCGCTCGGCCGGACGCTGCCAGGTTTCGAGGAATGCGGGCCGCCCCGCGAAGGTAAGACCGTCGGTATCTTCTACTTCATCTGGCTCGGTCAGCATACGACCTCCGGCCCGTACGACATCAGCAAGATCACTGCCGACAACCCGACCGATCCCCAGTGGGGCCCCGTCAACCACTTCCACCACTGGGGCGAGCCGGAACTTGGCTACTACGTGTCCACCGAGGACTATGTCATTCGCAGCCATGCCAGGATGCTCGCCAACGCAGGGATTGACGTGGTCGTATTTGACGTGACGAATTCATTTACATACCCGAACGTCTACATGAGGCTCTGCGAGATCTACACGCAGATGCGCATGAATGGCGGCCGCACCCCCCAGATCGGCTTCATAGCCCACTCCCACGAGGAGAAGACCGTCGAGAAGCTCTACGACGACTTCTACTCCAAGGGCCTATACCGCGACCTCTGGTTCATGTGGAAGGGCAAGCCCCTGATCATGGCCAACCCCGACAACATGCGCCAGGATATCAAGGACTCCTTCACCTTCCGGCACTCCTGGGCGTGGAGCGACCCCAACGGTTGGTTCGGTGACGGGAAGGACAAGTGGCCGTGGGTGGACCATTACCCGCAGTCCATCGGTTGGCACGAGAAGGGCTTCGCGGAATACGTGTCCGTGAGCGCGGCCCAGCACCCGATGACGAACATCGGGCGCAGCTTCCACGACGGGAAGGAGCCGGAGCCGGCGGACCGAAAGCCCGAACAGGGCCTGTTCTTCGCGGAGCAGTGGAAGCGGGCGCTGGAGGTCGATCCCGAGTTCATCTTCATCACGGGGTGGAACGAATGGGTCGCTCAGCGCTTCCTCGCGGACGGTGTCTACAACCTGATGACCGGTCGGAAGCCGGAGAAGGGCGAGACGTTCTTCGTCGACCAGTACGACCAGGAGTACAGCCGCGACATCGAGCCGATGAAGGGTGGGCATACCGACAACTACTATTACCAGATGATCGCCGGCATCCGCCGGTTCAAGGGCATCCGGGCACCTGAGAAGTCGAGCGGCCCGAGGACGGTCCGGATCGACGGCCGGTTCGCAGACTGGACGCTCGTGAAGCCGGAGTACCTCGACTGGGTCGGCGACACCGAGCATCGCGATTCCCAGGGCTGGAACGATACGCTGCACTACGTCAATACGACCGGACGGAACGACTTCGTGCGGTTGAAGGTTGCCTATGACAAGGAGAACGTCTATTTCTACGCGGAGACGAAGGACCCGATCACGCCGCCCACCGATCCGAAGTGGATGCTCCTCTACCTCGACACCGATAGCGATCCCAAGACCGGCTGGCACGGCTACGACTTCATCGTGGACCGGAATGTGCTTCACTTCGCGATGGCTAACCGGGGGCCGCTCTCTCAGGGGAATGGGACGCATGGAACTGACGTGACCTATAGCACGCATGGGCACAAGCTGGAGGTCAGCGTCTCTCGGGCGATCCTCGGCCTCCTGGGGAAACCCGTCAAGCTCGATTTCCACTGGGCGGACAACATCCAGAAGTTGGACGACATCATCGAGTTCTCGATCAGCGGCGACAGTGCCCCCGACCGCCGGTTCAACTACCATTTCGAGGGAAGGTAGGGCGATATGCCTGTCAAGATCATCATTCCGGCGCTGCTGATGGTGTCACTGGCCGCAACTGGAGCGACTCTGGGCGGCTTCACGAGGAGCCCCTTCTTCCATGAGCAGGTGCGGTTGGAGAAGACGGTGGAGGGCATCCGGATGCTCACCAACCTCCCGCAAGTGATGCACGCCGACCGCCCTACCCTCGTAATCTTCTTCGCCACACCGAACGGGAACACCATCGAGCAGACGATGGGATGCGCGATGGTGCCCGACCTCGACTGGCACTTCGACATCCAGCACATCGCGGCCCAGACGCGCGTCCTTCGGGACCTCGATCGCACCTGCAACATCGTGCTCGTCTGCATGGAGGCAGAGGGTCTGAGTTGGCCGACATGGCGGTCGAAGCACGATCAGGCGATCATCCGTGAGACGCTGGAGCGCATATTGAAGGAAATGCCGGGAACGCAGGTCAGCGGCGTCGTCACCGGTCACAGCGGCGGAGGGAGTCTGATCACCGGCTTCATCAACTCCTATGATGCGATTCCTGAGTGGTGCGAGCGAGTCGCCTACCTTGACGCCAACTACTCCTACTCCGACGGGGAGAAGCATGGAGACAAGCTCCTCGCCTGGCTCAACGGAGATGACAAGCGGCGGCTTGTCGTGGTTGCGTACGACGACAGGGAGATCACATACGACGGGAAGAAGGTGGTTGGCCCGACAGGCGGCACCTACCGTGCCTCCCACCGCATGATCGACCGTCTCGCCAAAGACCTCCTCGTGAAGCAGGGCAGACTGGCGCCGTTCGACACGTACGCCTTCATGGACGGCCAGATAAGCTTCTTCATTCATCCGAACCCGGCGAACAAGATCCTGCACACCGCGCTGGTCGGCGACATGAACGGTTTCCTCGAGGCGATCACTCTGGGGACGCCGCTGGAGTCGAAATGGGGAACGTTCGGCGGCCCCAGGGCTTACACGAAGTGGATCCAGCCGGCACAGATCTCGATGGTCAACATTCCTACGCGGCGCAAGAGCGCGAGAGGGGGAACGGCCGTCATGCATTCGGTCTTAGAGATGCCTCTCATCGAGCGTGAGGCGACACTGCTTAAGGAGTTCAAACAGGGCAACCTGCCTGAGTTCCTGCGGCAGTTCGTGACGATCAAGGTCAAAGCGAAGGATGCGAACAACCGGGAGCGCGCCGTGGTCTTTCAGGTCATGCCCGACTACCTCTCAGTCGGCTCGGATGCGGATTTCGTGCGCACGCCGCTTACCCCGATGGCCGCTCAGAAGGTCGCGGATGCCTTCGACTGCTCTCTTCCGACGCGCAAGATAGTGAACGACATCTCAGCACAGGCGACAGTCAGGCTCGGACCCAAACCACTCGGGGAGCCGCGCACGACAGTCGAGACCTTCATCGCGCACAACTCGATCGTCGAGGAGCAGAGGAAGGGAAATCCGCTCGGGAAACTCGTGGCTGGCATCAAGAAGGATGTGGTGATCACCAATCTCTCGCTCGACCGAACCGATCACGTGGCGATCTACGGCTGGCATCAGCTCGACGGTAAGCCGATCCAGCCCCTGACTACGGTTCACGTCAACTGGTATGTGGACTACAGTCACGGGATTAGACTGGTGAAGCGCGCGATGATTATCGACGGCCAACCGAAGGACATCCGCGAAGTGCTCGCCGACCCGATGCTTCATCCGCTACTCAGCGACGAAGGCCCGATCGCCGAGCCGCACTACCGGCTTGAGGCACACAAGCGTTAGAGATACCCCAACTCCGCCATATCGTCCTGAAGAAAATCGAAGACTGTCGGCCCCTCGGCGCTCTGCCAACGCCCGACGGATTCAGGACGGACCTCTATGCGGGCAAGCGGGAAACCGAGAAACCTCTCCAGACGCGCCAGTGTACGCTCCTGATCAAGAACGAAATCCTCGAACCGGACGTCTATGGTGTTCTTGGGCGCCTGAGTCGCCTTTACGATCTCCCGCTGGTACTTCCAGCTTATCGCGCGCCGAAGCCGCTCGTCATCGGTGGGGTCGTAGGAAACGCCGAACGCGGCGAGATCATCGGTCATGTGCGCACCGAGAATCGAATCGCGAGGGTCGCGGCTCCAGTGAATGTAGTACGCCTCGGGGAACATACGCACTATCCAGGGGTAGATCAGCGTGGTCTCGGGAAGCTTCCAGCCCCTGCGGCTCTCCACGCTGCCCAGAACGGAAGTTAGATACGAATCAACCAGTCGGGCGAACTCCGCATCAACCGGCACGGCATCGAGGGCCGAGAAGTCCCAACGCACGCCGCCCAGATGAACGACGTGGCGCGCCATCACCCGACACGCCTCGTACATGTCACCCGGCGGGACGAGATCATATGACCCGTTCAGTTGCCCACCCATGTAGACACCGCTCTCCACGAGCGTCTGAGACATCGCCCGGGTGCCCCCGTGCCCTCTACCGATAACAGTGACAAGCATCTCCTGTGGAATCCCCTTATGTACACAGATATTCCAGCCGCCCGTCGGTCTGGTACATCACCCTCTTTGGCCCACGACCGGTGATTCTCCTCCCCGGATTGTCATTCCTTGACACGAAGGCCGGCCAAGGGTATACTGCTAGTCGGCTGCCGATGACGGCGCATGCATCCTAGCTATATGAGGTGATGGTTGGTGGACACCGACCCGGCCAATAGTACAAAACTGTGCTGCCGATGCGCGGGCAGTGGAAGCAGGAGGACTCGCAGAGACTGATCCGTCCGACCACTCTCCTCAATCCTCTCGCTAACCGCCCCCCGCTCGGCTCACATCAACCTGACTCAGACCAGTTTTTCGTTAGACCAGTAGCTCTCGCATTGCCGCAGGCGATCGTGGATCTTTTCCAGCACGCGTAGTCTCGCGTCCGCCAGGAATCTTCGCAGTTCGCCGCCGAACAGGGGGGATCATCATGCAGTTCCTGACTCAGGCACTCGGTCGAGCGGTCATTGACAGCATCGGCGAACCGATCGGCAAGGTGCGCGATGTTATCGCCACGCCCGCCGAACCGCTTCCCATTGTCTCGGCCATGGTCGTCCAGAACAGCCATGGAATGCTGCTGATCCCTTGGGCTCAGGTGAGAGAGGAGGTAGACGGGTTCGCCCTGCCGGTTCGCGGTGATCGCCTCCTGGCCTACTCACCGCGGCCCGACGACATCTGGCTCAAGCGACAAGTGCTGGACAGGCAGATCGTTGACATCCACGACTACAAAGTCGTGCGTGTCAACGACGTGCGGTTTGTGGAGACGCCCGGCGAGATCAGGTTACTCGGGGTCGACGCGTCCACGCGCGGCCTGCTCCGCGAGATCGGCGTTGAGTGGCTCTCCAACCTTCTGCGCAACATTTTCCACAAGCCCCTGCCCGAGAAGATCATCCCCTGGGAAGACGTGGAAACGCTTGAACAGAAGCAGGACGGCCCCATCAAATTGAAGATTCCGCTCCAGAAGCTGTCGAAGCTCCACCCAGCCGACATAGCGGATATCATCGAGCAGATGAACCCGATGCAGAGAACCGATATCATCGAGAGCCTCGACGTCCAGACTGCCGCTGACGTCCTGCCGGAGACCGCTCCGGAGATACAGGCCGAGATCATAGATGACCTGGACACGGACGACGCGGCCGATATCCTGGAAGAAATGGAGCCCGACGAGGCTGCAGACATCCTGGGCGACCTTCCCGAGGAGCGCACAGAGGAGATACTGAAGGAGATGGAGCCGGAAGAGGCCACCGACGTCCGCGAGCTGCTCGTCTACGAGGACGAAACGGCGGGCGGCCTCATGACGACCGAGTTCCTGGCCATTTCAGATCAGTTCACCGCTCAGCAGGTAATCGAGCGTGTGCGCGAACTCTCCCCGGATGCCGAGACGATTTACTACTTGTACGCCGTCGACTCCGGTGAAAAGCTCGTCGGCGTGATCTCGCTCAGAGACCTGATCGTCGCGCTCCCGGACACCCCTGTTGAGGAGTTCATGGTCAAGCGAGTCATCCACCTCCACCCCGAGGCGAGCCTGAGGGAAGTGGCAGAGCTGTTCACCAAGTACAACCTCCTCGCCCTTCCGGTTGTGGACTACGACAACGAACTGAAGGGGATCATCACCGTGGACGACATCTTCGAACACGTCCCTGTGCGCGCGTGGAGCGGCAGGCCGGGAAGGCGTCAGACGGCGGACGATCATACCCTCGAACATGAGGTAGGGGCCTGATGCGAAGGCGATTCACGAAGGCGAGACTTGCCCTGCTGTTCGCCGCGATCGGTCCAGGACTCATAGCGGCGGCGGCGGACAACGACGCAGGCGGCATTGCCACCTACAGCCTGGCAGGTGCGCGCTTCGGCTACGGGCTGCTGTGGGTACTCATTCTTATCACCTTCAGCCTTGCGGTCACCCAGGAGATGGGTGCGCGCATGGGTGTCGTCACCGGCAAGGGGTTCGGCGGGCTGATACGCGAGCGGTTCGGCGCGAAGTGGGCGGCGCTGGCGATACTCGTGATGCTAGTGGCCAACCTTTTCACTACCGTGGCCGAGTTCGCCGGGATTGCGTCAAGCCTCAGCATCTTTGGCGTCCCGACGTACTTCAGCGTGCCCCTCGCCGCCGTTGGAGTCTACCTCCTGATGGTGAAGTTCGACTTCCGCCGTGTCCAGCAGGTGTTCCTTCTGAGCAGCGTTCTCTACATCTCCTACATCATATCCGGCGTCCTCGCGCGACCCGACTGGGGGCTGGCGGCCCGGAGCGTCTTTCAGCCGCACATCCCGTGGACCAGCACCGCGTACCTGCTGATGTTCGTCGCTACCGTTGGCACGACCATCACACCGTGGGGCCAGTTCTTCATACAGTCGTACGTCGTGGACAAGCGGCTTAGTGCCGAGGACCTCGGGTACGCGCGGGCGGATGTCTATCTCGGCGCGGTTCTCACGAACTTTGTCGCGTTCTTTATCATAGTCGCCTGCGCCGCAACCATCTGGGCGACGAGATCGACAGTTGACTCTGTCGCGTCGGCATCCCAACTTGCCGTCGCGCTTAGACCGCTAGCGGGCAGGTTCGCGTCCGGCCTATTCGCGTTCGGACTGCTCAATGCATCGCTTCTCGGGGCGGCGATACTCCCGCTGACAACCGCTTACGCGACGAGCGAGACCTTCGGCTGGGAGTCCGGAATGGACAAGCGGTTCTCCGAAGCTCCGATCTT
Source organism: Armatimonadota bacterium (assembly GCA_017993055.1). Taxonomy (NCBI): domain Bacteria; kingdom Bacillati; phylum Armatimonadota; species Armatimonadota bacterium. Next base: position 7,498 of record JAGONM010000036.1, on the reverse strand, counting down.
CTACGGCATACTGGCGTTTTTCATCTTCTTCGCCGCCGTGATCGTACTCTTGCCGAACCTTCCGCTTCTGATGATGATGCTGTTGCCTCAGGTGCTGAACGGGATGCTCCTACCCATCGTCCTGGTTTTCGTCCTGAAGATCACTAACGATGCCGCATTCATGGGCAGACACACGAACTCGCGCGGTTTCAACGTCGTGGCCGTCGCAACGGTCGCGCTGATGATCCTCCTGACCGCGCTCCTGCTCGCCTCACCGTTCATCGAGCGGCTGTGTTGACGAGAATCCTCCGGGCGGCGGCCGCATTATGCCTTTGCAGGCCTCGAACTTTCCGGCAGCCTCGAGAGCCTTCTGTAGTGCGGGCGAGTTGCGGATATCGTCCTCGTTCTGCTCCTCCGTCCAGCCGGGATAGGCTCTGTCTATCGTCAGCCAGTTAAGCCTCGAGGGCAGCCACATCTCATCGGCCACGATCACCGGGTTCGGGAACGTGAGAGACGAGATCCAGGTCCAGAATGCCCCCATGTAGACCCGCTCGCCGTTCACGAAGAGCACGAACGGGATGCCCTTCAGCAAGCGGTTCTCCGGCGGAGCGGCCTTGGGGAGCCTCTTCAGAGCCTCAGGCGTGAGCTTGAACCAGTGATCCTTCCAGGAATAGCATGCGAAATCATCGAGTGTGAAGAGCGGCTTCCACTGAAGTTTGATCTCGCGCAGGTCCATCTTGAGCGCATCAAGGGCTGTGAGCGTCTCGTCTTCCGCCAGATAGATGCTTACCGGTGAGAGGGCCGGTCGAGCGCCGAAGTTGGATATGGACGGTTCAGGCGGACTTGCGGTGTTTGGGAACATCTTCTCATGTTTCCTGATGAACCCGTCGATCTCTTTGCCGGGCTTCACTGTGACGTTGCCCGGGACCTTGATCTCGCTGAGCTGGATGCCGCAGCCGAGATAGAGGTTGACGGTCACGTATCGCTTGTACGGGCTCGTCTTGTCCAGTCCGCCGTCCGGGATCATCGGCGGGACGACGAAGACATGCCAGTCGAAGGCATGAGTCTTGGGCTCCATGAATGCCTTGACCTCGCCCTTCCCGCAATGCAGGACGAGGGTATGCGGAACGGCCTCCAGTTTGCTGTACCTCTCCATGAAGGAGTTGAATGCGGCTGCATCGCCGGAGTAGTAGAAGTTGTCCTGCAAGTTGACAAAGTACGCGTAGACGGGTTTCTGCGAGTTGAGCAGGTCAGCCACTCCTCCGGGCCATTCCGGCTGCTGACCGATCCGCTGATTCAGGTCATACTCGCTCGCGAGCGCGAATGCGGGCGGGCAGACGAGTGCGGAACAGCTGATAATCGTGATAAGAAGAGCCCCAAACCTGGACATGATACCCTCCCTGAAGTGATGACTTCACACCGTTTGACCCGACCCACGGCGAATACCTTCACCTGCGGGCGGGAGTTTTCTCGCGTGGGTCTTCACCAGGTGCTTCACGATCGTGTAGATGATGACCGCGTTGACCGTCGAAAGCAGCAGCAGGAACGCGTTCGCCTGCCAGTGAGGGATCGGGATATTGCCGATGTAGCCTGAGTAGTCACCATCGTGCACCAGGCCCGACATCGGCGCGAAGGCGCCCACCTGTGCGAACAACATGCAGGCGGTGATGCCGGACCAGAACACATCTCGCGCCGACGACCGGGCAAGCCACCGGCGACCGAGAGGACTGAGCCAGAACGCGAACATCAGGTAGCCCACGATGTTCGGAAGCATCGGCCCGGAGATGCCGATTATCGCCCCAGGCCAGCCGGGCAGATCCGGACCGGCCGTCCAACTGACGTGGGGCTCGCCGTGCAGGCCAATGAAGTCGCAGCCCCGCAGGTCGAGTCTGTGGAATGACGCAAGCGCGATGGCGTGGCCGGTCTCGTGCACAAGAGGATAGCCGACGATCATCGTGAAAGAAAACAGCAGGCAGCCGAGGACGTACCGTGCCTTCCGGACGCCCGGAGCCCGACGATCGCCGCCGCTCCGTCGGAGAGCATAGCCGTAGCACCCCGCACTGATGACCACCCCGAGCGTAACGAGGAGCAGTTGGCTCGGTGAGGCGTCTGGAAGCCTGCCCTGGTAGAGACTGACCGAGTAGCGTCCGACAATGCCCTTCTCTACAACACGGAGTTGATACCGTCCGGGGGCAAAGCCGCGGCCGACGTTGAACGGAAAGCTGTTGTTGTACTGCGGCTTGAAGCTCATCTGTACAAGCATCGTGCCGGAGCCATCGAACAACTGAACGAGGAAGTCCGATCGATCTATGCCGCTCTTGACGCTGAGCGTGAACTCCCTGGAGTACTCCTTCAGTCTGAAGTCGCGGGCGATGATCCGGCGGCTCGGCCCGGTGCGGTCAGCTTCGATATGCACCAGAGTCGCAGGTCTGTACACGATTCCCGGACCGAATGCAAACAGCACGAATACGATCAGCGCGATGGCTGCGACAGCCAGTTTTCTCATCAGTACACCCCCGATCGACGTTCTCACTATGTTAGGCGCACATCGGGGCTAGGTAGGTGCACACTCCGATGCCGTCCACTTACCGCTCGACCTTCTCTGCCAGTTCGGCCAGACGGAGCTTGAGTTCAAGGAACTGCTCTTCGGTCTTGATCTGCGCCTGGTCGATTCGGTTGGTAATCAGTGATACCGCCGCAGAGACCAGGAAGACGAGACCCGTGAGGAGCACATACGTCGACTTGGCGGCATCGGGCTGCCGACCTGTGAAGACCAGGAATAGCGTAACCATGAATACGACGAGCACCCAAACCAACCCTGTGATTGTGTTGGGGGTAGCCCTCCGGTGCATCTTGCCGCGCAGAAACGACTTTCCGACGATCGCCGCTCCGATCAGCCCCGACAACGATCCGAAACCGAAGGTCGCACGGACGAATACGGGCCAACTGCTCTGTGTGATCGCCGAGTAGGCGCAGTACATGGCCCATCCCAGGCACGCGAGCATTGTGAACCCGAAGCCGAATCGCTGGGCCGGTGTAAGAGTTCTCTCAAGCATTGCCTCTACCTCCCTTTCGTATCTCTCACGGAGCGAAGGAGTCATGGCCTCGGATGCCAGCAGTCTGTCCGTGAAGGAATCTGGTCTATTCATCGCATGGCCTCCTCCTGCTCCAGCACGGCTCGCAGTGCGCGTTTCGCGAAATGGAGCCGTGACTTGATCGTTCCAGGTGCGACACCCAGCAGTTCCGCAATCTCATCGATCGAAAGATCCTTGAGAAAGAACAGGGTGAGCACCTCCCGGTGCGGCAAGGACAACTGACTGAGCCCGTAGTGAACCATTTCGGCATCTTCGAAGCTGAAGGTGTCGGTGGTCTGATCTACTTCGGAAACATCCTCGCTGTCATCAAGCAATGCCCTGTCGGCATACCGTCCTCTCAGGCGGCTCATCGCGGTGTTTCGGGCTATGCGGTAGAGCCACATCGGCAGGCTGCGCGGCTCGCGCAGATCGCCGATGCTCCCGATGACCTTGAGCCAGGTCTCCTGGAGGACATCCCATGTGTCCTCTTCGCTGTCGAGCAGCCGTCGGATGTAGTAGAAGAGCCGCCGCTCCCAGTGGCGGATCAGCTCCTCCATCGCGCCCTTGTCACGGCGCCGGCAGCGAAGAACGAGGAGTTCGTAGTAAATCTGTTCTCTCTCGGTACTCATACGTCGGTTCCCCTTGCGCGTTCACTCATACAGTCGCGCGCGGGAGGCGGGAGGTTCAAGTGAAAATGAGAGGATGGGAGAGTGGGAGATTCGGATCACCCCGTCGCCCACTCTCCCACTCGTTATCGAGCCTGTAACTAGCGTTTCAATGCGAACCACTTGCCGGTGTTCTTCAGCGTCTTGACCTTGGACTCGAGGTTCTGTCGGCGAACCGGGATGAGATCGACGATGTCGAAGCCCGAGGTGCGAAGTATCCACTCCATGCGGGTGGTGCACTCCGGCGCGCCACCCCCTCCTCCGCCTGCGACGCAGATACCGATCGCGGGCTTGCCCTCGATGCCTGCTCGGCCCGAGTCGGCGATGCAGATCCGACGCAGGCGGTTGAGGAACGCCTGGAGGCTCTCGCTGAGGTCGGACCAGTAGACGGGCGTGGCAAACACTACCGCATCGGCGCCGCGGATCTCGTCGGCGACGGACGCGAGATCGTCATCGATAACGCATCGGCCTTCGGAGCGGCAGATGCCCCAGCCGTCGTTCTCGCACTGGAGGCAACGCTCGATCTTCATCGGCGGGAGGAAGATCAATTCGCACTCGGCGCCGGCTTCCCTGACGCCGTCGAGGAACGCATTGGCGGCCCGGGCGGTTTGGCCCTCGGGGTTTCGACTGCCGGACATGATGAGTACCTTCATCGTATGCCCTCCTTGGTGGGTGGAGATGGTGCTAGTATAGCACACCGTGGATGGGAGAGGGAGTGACGTGAGCACCGGTGTTCTCAGGACAGGCCATATGTCGGCCCACACCGATGTATGGTGTATGGAATCATCTACGATTTGTCAGTCCTCTGCAGCAGCTTGAGGGCGAGATCGAGGTCGAAGCGGAGGGACTGCTCGCCCCACCTGAGAACGGCGGCCGCGCGGTCCGCCGGCTTCTCCGGGGTGACGTCCTTCGACTTCGGGAACGTCACGGTGACTTCTTCAGTCTTCTCAAGCAGACGCTGGGAGGAAACCTTCACGACTTTGGCGGGAATGCGAAGCGCCTCACTGTATGACACCTTCCCCTCGTCCCCGGAATCGGGCTTGTCGCCGACTGCAACGGAGATCAGCGCCAGATCGGTCTCTCCTGTGGTGGTCAGACTCGGACGGTCCAACATGTAGAGCATATACACGCCGGGTCTCACCTTCTTGGTCGCATCCTTCGCCGAGGACCCCTCGACGAGCAGCGCAACGGCACCGAGGATGCGTCCGGGATCGATACCCTCCAACTGGGCGTTGACCGGGACATACACCTGGGTGACCTTGATCGCAGGGATATCGCCCCACTTCTCCTCGCGCCAGGGGTACTTGAGGTCCGGGTTCGCGCCGACTCCGTCTCTGATCAACAAACCGCTCTCGTTCGCGGATTCGTCGGCCACGACAATGGCTATCTGCTCGAGTCGAATGCTGTGCACTTCTTTCGTAAGTGCCGCAATCTCGTCACGCCACCGGGCGGCATGAGCTGAGCCAAGCAGTCCCATCATCAGAATGAGAAACATGATGCGCGCTGACGTCCTCATGGTCGACTCCTTCGCCGGAGCTTTCGCTCCGTCCATCGTCGGGTCATCCGCACTCAACACGGATATCCACCAACTTGAACGAGTAGCTCTCCCGCTCCCAGGCCATGTCCACGGTTGCCCGATTGAACGGATTCTGCTCCAAGATAAGCATGTCGTTCGGAAACCACACCGCCACATACGGCTTCGACGTTCCCTGGGTAGCGCTGTGGGAGTCGAGCCGGGCTCGACCGATCTCCTTATACTCGAGGCGCCCGTGGTCACTGACGGCGAAGGTAAAGACTGCGACCCCCTCGTCGCGCGTCCTCGTCTTCTCCTGATACGCAAGGATGTAAGTACCTGAGCCGAGTTCATGCATCGTGCCTGCGATCCGGCCGCCGCTCTGCAGGTACACCGCACCGAGCACCCGACACTTGCCGGCATTGCCCAGTTCGGCATCGAACGGTTGAGTGACCCGATATACCATCACGAACTCACGACCGCCGTCGCGGTTTACCATGGCCACACAAGGCGGATCCAGGGTCTTGGGTGATTTGATGAGCAGCCGGCTCTTGCCGTCGGAGAGGCGATCAACCAGCACGGCCGTGCGGTCAATGTCCACACGGAACCGCTCTATCTCCAGGCGACACTTCTCAGCATAGTCCTCGGACGTTCCGAGGTCACGAGCGGCCGTCAGCGGAATGATCGAGAGCAAGCCCATTGCCAAGATGGCCAGCAGGGCACGCGTCAATGCTCTATGTGACTTGGTCACGCCAGTTGCCTCCTTGGCACGCAGGATTGCGGCTTCACTTGCACTGTTTGACCCCGCTGGCGACGAGATCCTTCAGAGTTTTTCCTGTGTCGGAGTCAGAGGTCGAGGGACATGAAGGTGACGTCGAACGGTAGACTCGGGAGCGACTTCGTTGAGGTGACGGCGAATCCCTGCTGCTCGTACCAGAGCTGGAGGTCGGTGTTGACGGCGATGATGGCGATCTCGACTCGCCGGAGACCGTGAGCCCATGCCCGATCGAGCACGTGCTGGACCAACAGGCGACCGAATCCCTTGCGGCGACGCCCGGTCAGGACGGCGAGGCGTTCGAGGTAGCAGAACTCGGGATCGGGGATCTCCATGGCGACGCATCCACAGGGTAGGCGGTCGTCTTCGAGGATGAAGTACCGCACACCCTTGCCGAAGTCGCGCTCGATCCACTCGGGTGTGCAGTTCGATGGGTGAGTCGGGGCGTTCTCCGGCGTCAGGCCGAACTCCTTCGCCGGGCCGGCGAACGACTCGCGAATGATCCGAGCGAGGAGATCGGCATCTTCGATTGCGGCTCGGCGGATGGTGGACATGACGGCTCCCTACTCCGCGGCCCGCTTGTACTTCTCGAGCTTGCCCGCGATCTCGCCCGATACTTCCGCCTCGACGAGGATGCGGTCCTGCGTGTACTCGACGCCGAGCACGCGGCCGCTGTCGTAGCAGAGGGAGAGCAGGTCGCTCCGCTCGTAGGGCAGATCCAGCGAGACGCGAACGAGCAGCTCCCGGATCGTCTTGACGAGCACGTCCATCAGGTACGCGATGCCGTCGCGCTCTTCGGCGGAGATGTAGACGCTGTTCGGGATATCGGCGACGAGCTTCCGGAGCACGTATTGGTCCTGGATCAGATCGCTCTTGTTGAAGACCGTGACTGTCGGCTTGTCGTCGGCGTCGAGTTCGCGGAGCACCTGGTGAACCGCGGCCATCTGCTCTTGCATGTCCGGATGGCTCGCGTCTACCACGTGGATCAGGAAGTCCGACTCGGTCACCTCCTCGAGGGTCGCCCGGAATGCCGCCACGAGATCGTGGGGAAGGTCGCGGATGAACCCGACGGTGTCGGTCATCAGCACGGCCCAGCCGTCCGGCAGGACGACGCGCCGGGTAGTCGGGTCGAGGGTGGCGAACAGCTTGCGGTCTACGAGCACATCGGACCCGGAGAGGGTGTTGAGGAGCGTTGACTTGCCGGCGCTCGTGTAGCCGACGAGCGCGGCCGTCGGGAACGGAAGCTTGCCCCGGGCTTGCCTCTGGACGTGCCGATGGCGGCGCACCTCTTCGATCTCTTTCTCCAGGTCGGAGATGCGCTTCCGAATCCGCCTGCGGTCGCTCTCGAGCTTTGTCTCGCCCGGACCGCGGATGCCGATGCCTCCCTGCTGCCGCTCAAACTGGGTGTAGAGGCTGGTGATGCGAGGGAGGAGGTAGGTCAACTGGGCCAGCTCGACCTGAAGCTGGCCCTCCCGCGTGTGGGCGCGCTGGG
>JAGONM010000035.1 GCA_017993055.1 Armatimonadota bacterium | reverse complement strand
ACTTCTCTTAGGGTTATACTGCTCATCGATGCTCCTCCGTTTCGCTCGCTTGATTCGTGACCAAATCAAGTCTACGAAACGGGGAGCATCTTCGCAAATCTACACACTCAAAGCTTACGCCACTGGAGGGTGAGGCTCCCGCGAAGAACACCCTCCCGATGCCGCCAACCGCTACAGCTTGAGCGCCTTCTTGAGGAACGGGGTGAAAGCCTGGGCCATGAGGTAGAACCCGAGAGAGTTCGGGTGGACGCCGTCAACCAGGCCGAACGCGGTCTCCGGCGCGATCATCTTGCGCCCGTCGAACCAGTGGATGTTCCGGTCTCCCTCGCTCTTCATCTGCCTGACGTACTCCTGGCCGGCCTTACGCTGTTCCACGTGCATGCTGTCGTCGAGCGCGTCGCGGGTGTAGAAGAACGGACCCATGACGATTATCGGCTCGGTCTTGTGGACCTTCCGCAGCTCGCCGATGAAGACCGGCAGGTTCTCGCGGTAGTCCTTCCCCTTGTTCGCCCAGTGGTCAATAACCAGGCACGAGCATTCGATCTCGTTGATCGCCTTCGCGAGTTCCGGCTCCCCCAGCCCGTTGCCTGAAAACCCGAGGTTGATGAAGTCCACATTCAGTGACCGAGAGACGAAGTTCTGATACGTCGTGCCGGGCGTCGAGGCGCATCCGCCCTGGGTGATACTCGTGCCGTAGTACACGACCGGCTTCTCGATGGCGAACTCCTTGTGGCCCTTGATCGCCGCGCCCTCATCGAGGCCGATCTGCTGAAGGGTGACGGACTTGTAGAGAGGCATGTGGATGGTGACGTTCCGGACCTTGCCCGCTTCCTTCTGAATCTGCCACTGAGCCTCGATCTTGCCCTCGGGATCGGGTGAGACGCTGCCCATGAAGTTCCCGTCCACGTAGATGTCGAAGCCGCTCTGACCGATGCGGGTGATGTGGTTCATGACGAAGAAATCGGGCGATTTCGCCCGGATGCCGACGTGTGCCGAGTCGGTGGCGAACATGATGCGCCCGCCGGCCGGGGACTGGGCCAGATCCCACACCGGCGGTCGGAATGTGTCTTTGAGGCGCTCCGGGAGTCTCCGGAGCGCGGGTCGGTCCTCCTCGAACCAGGCGAGGCCGTGTACGTTGAAACCGTCATTCGGGAAGTCCATCCAGTTCATGCGGATACTCCTTGTGCCGAGTTGACATTACTTTACCGCCGAGAGTGATATTCGGTCAAGGGTAATGGCGAGCTGATGTAGTATTGGAGCTTGGGAGTGATCGGATGTCTATGACGCTGCGAGAGCGAATCCTTGCGGTCTATGCGGGCGAGACGCCGGATGTCGTACCGTTCATGCTGGACCTGTCGCATTGGTTCTACTGGAAGAACCGGATGCCGTGGGACCTGAGCGTCGCCTATGAGACGCCCGAGATCGAGCTGATTGACTACCACAAGCGGATGGGGGTCGGCTTCTATGTGCCGAACCTCGGCTCGTTCTACTCAGTTCGACACACCCATGGAGTCACGGCTGAGGTCGAGCGGAATGGCGATGAGATCACCTGGCGGTATGACACTCCACTGGGGAGCATCGAGCGCCGGCGTGTCTGGAATGAAGACAGCTACTCCTGGGCAATCAGCGACTGGGGCGTCAGGACGGAGCATGACTTGAGAGTTTTGGGATACGCACTGAGTAACCGGCAGTTCGAACCGCTGTGGGACCACTATCGGGCATGGACCGACTACGTAGGCGATTGCGGAGTGGTCTACCTGGTGGCGGGTTACAGCGCGATCGGGCAGTTGCTCCACTACTGGATGGGCGTCGAGGGCACGATGTACGCGGCTTTCGACTGGCCGGATGCCATGCGCGAAGTGATCGCTAGAATCAACGAGAACAACCTGCGGCTGATAGATCTGCTCGCTAAAAGCCCGGCGGAGATCGTCATCATGGGCGACAACATCTCGTCCGATGTCCAGCCGCCTCACTTCTTCAGCGAGTGGTCCGCGCGGTACTACACGGAGGCCATCAGGCGCCTGCACGTCGCGGGCAAGCACGTGGCGGTACACGTAGACGGCAAGCTCCGAGGCGCGCTCAGGATGGTTCGAGAGACCGGCGCGGACTGTTGCGATGCGGCGACTCCCACCCCGATGGGCGACCTCACTCCGGAAGAGTGCCGCCGGGAGGCCGGGCCGGACTTCATACTCTCAGGCGGAGTGTCCCCGGACCTGTGGCTGCCGAACTCGAGCGAAGAGGACTTCAGAGCCGCCGTCGTCAGGTGGTTGGGTCTGCGCGGGATCAGCCCTCGACTGATCGCAAATGCGGGGGATCAGGTGCCTCCGGGGGCGGTCGAGAATCGCATCCGGATTATGCGCGACATAGTCGAGGAGCACGGCAGATACTAGGGGTTGCTGGCGGAGAGGGTGGGATTCGAACCCACGGTGACGCAAGCGCCACAACAGTTTTCGAGACTGCCGCTTTCGACCACTCAGCCACCTCTCCGGGAGGAGTACCAAGTACGAAGTACCGAGTACGAAGACGATTCGACAAACTGGCGCCCTTGGAGGGAATCGAACCCCCGACGCCCTCCTTAGGACGGAGGCGCTCTATCCACTGAGCTACAAGGGCACGCCTGACGGGTACAAAGTATTGAGTACAAAGCATCAGGACCGCAGGCCGCCCTTGTACTTTGTACTCACCACCTCTGCACCTGAACTGGCGCGCTTGGAGGGATTTGAACCCCCGACCTAAAGGTCCGCAACCTTTCGCTCTATCCCCTGAGCTACAAGCGCGCAACGTTTCCTGCCCCTCACGGGACATTGCACAGTATACCATCCCGACCGGCGAGTGTCAACAGACCGCCAGGCCGCCGGACGCGCATTGTTGACACCCTGATGAGGCCGGATGTATACTTCCCTGACACTCCTGATCGTACTTGAATCCGGGGAAGCCGCGAGTATGAGTGTGAGTGTCGGCGGGATAGTATGAGTGTGAGTGTCGGCGGGAGGAGATTTCCATGAACCTGGTCATCCTTGGGTGCGGGCGGATAGGGTCCACGCTCGCGCGATCGATGTCGGGATCCGGTCACAATGTCTGCATCATAGATCGCAAGAGCGATGCCTTTCGCAGGCTTGGGCCAGGCTACGCGGGGCAGATGGTCGTCGGCAACGGCATTGACGACGCGGTGTTGAAGAAGGCCGGAATCGAGAAGGCCGATGCCTTTGTTGCCGTGACCAACGGCGACAACACGAACATCATGTCGGTGCAGATCGCCAAGCAGCGATTCCACGTGCCCAAGGTCGCCGCCCGCATCTACGACCCGATCCGCGCGTGCGCATATCGCGAACTCGGAATCGAAACGATCTGCACGACGGTGATCGGGGCTCGTCTCATGCGGGATATGCTGCTCGGCAGCGAGTGGGGCATGGCGGCCGACTACTGCAGTTTGAGCGACGATCAACCGGACATCTGATACCGGGCCGGTACGGATTCCTGTCTGTAGCGAAATGGAGACACAACGATGTATGTCATAGTAGCTGGCGGCGGCAAGGTCGGCCATTACCTCTCGAGGGCGCTCGCCGATGCCGGGCATGAGGTTCTTCTCGTCGAGAAGGACGCGGGGCGGGCGCAGTATCTGACGGAGGATCTCGGCCAGGTCGTGGCCGTGGGCGACGCGTGCGAGGTGCGGACGATGCGCGAGATAGGCATGGAGCGCGCGGATGTCGTCGTCGCGACGACCGGCGATGACGAAGACAACCTCGTCATATGCCAGATGGCGAAACTCAAGTTCCGCGTGCCTAGGACCATCTCCCGGGTCAACAACCCCAGCAACGAAGAGATATTCCACACACTGGGCATTGACGCGACCGTCAGCAGCACGGAGATCATCTTCAATCTCATCGAACAGCAGATCGAGACCGACGCGATCATCCCTCTCGCGGCCCTCCAGCGGGGCAACATCGAGATAGTCGAGATTGACCTCGGCCCGAACTCCTCGGTCGTCGGCAGGCGCATACCCGCCGTCAATTTGCCGCAGGAGGCCTTGGTCATCTCCATCGTGCGCGACGGGCACGCGATACTGCCGAACATAGACGTGGAGTTCCGCGAGGGCGACAGCGTCATCGCACTCGTCACCCGGGACAAGGAGAGCCAACTCAGGCAGGCCTTCCAGGAGAAATAGTCAGGTCGGTGATGAGTCGGGGTGCGCTTAGTTCAAAGCTCGCTCATCGCCCGATGAGGTGCAAGCATGAACGCAGGCCTTCTGCTGATAGCGGCCATCCCGCTCTTTCTCATCGGCTACTGGCTCTACGGCAGCTATGTCGGCCGGGTGTTCCAGGAGAGCGACGCGAACGTCACCCCTGCCGAGGAGATCAACGACGGCGTTGACTACGTGCCGACCAAGCCCGTGGTGCTCTTCGGCCATCACTTCGCCTCCATCGCCGGCGCGGGGCCGATCGTCGGTCCGACGCTGGCGATGATATTCGGCTTCATTCCCGTGTGGCTGTGGCTGGTACTGGGGAGCATCTTCGTCGGCGCAGTCCACGACTTCAGCGCGCTTTTCGCGAGCATGCGCGAGAAGGGCAAGTCAATGGCGGAGGTTGCCGAGCAGACCCTCGGCAAGCTCGGCTTTCTGCTGTTCATCAGCTTCACGATCGTCATGATCCTGATGGTCACCTCGGTCTTCCTGCGGCTCACGGCCGCCGCTCTGACATCCCTCGTGCCGCTGACTGCGCTGAATATGCCTGAGTCGCAGACCCTTCTCAAGACCGCGGTTGACGGCGGAGTCGTCAAGGCGCGAATCGGCGGGATCGCCTCGACGTCGGTCATCATCATCACCGGGCTGGCGCCGCTCGTCGGATACCTGCTCTACAGACGCCGGGCGAACACCATCGTTATGTCGCTGCTCGCCCTTGCCGTATGCGTCATATCAGTCGGGATCGGACTGCGATACCCGATATCGTTGAATCCCGAGAACTGGATGTGGATAGTCGGCGGGTACGCGCTTCTGGCCGCCGGGATTCCGGTGTGGATCGTACTGCAGCCGAGGGACTTCACCAACTCGTTCCTGCTGTACGGCGGGGTGATCGGCCTGGTGGCGGCCGGAATCGCGGCAGCTTTCAAGGGACTGCCGATGGGCGCTCCCGCCTGGAATATCGCCGAGGGGACCACCAAGCTCGGCCTGATCTGGCCGATCCTGTTCATCACGGTCGCCTGCGGAGCGTGCTCGGGATTCCACGCGCTCGTCGCAGGCGGGACGACATCGAAGCAGGTTTCGCGGGAGAGCCACGCGCGCAAGATCGCGTACGGCGGGATGGTTCTCGAGGGATTGCTCGCGGTCGGCGTCGTGGTGGCGGTCGGAGTCGGACTCGATTTCGCGCACTACAAGGAACTGGTTTTCCCGGCTCCCGGAGGGCCTCCTTCAAACCCCGGGGCGGCGTTCGCGGTCGGGATGGGCGGCCTGCTTCACAGGGCATTCGCCCTTCCGGCGGCATACGGGACCATATTCGGGATGCTGCTTGTCGAGGGGTTCCTCGTCACGACGCTCGACACGGCCGTGCGACTGAACCGCTACCTGTTCGAGGAGCTATGGGGGGCGTTGTTCCGCAATCCGCCGCTCATCCTCAAGACATACGTCTTCAACTCCGGGCTCTCGGTCGCGCTGATGCTCTACCTGGCGAAGGGCAAGACGGTCATGTCGCTCTGGCCGATCTTCGGCTCCGCCAACCAGCTTCTCGCGGCGTTGACCTTGATCGCGGTGGCGACGTGGCTGGTTGCTCGCGGGCGGAAGTTCCTGTTCGCGCTGATCCCCGCCGCGTTCATGATGGTGACGACGGTCTACTCGCTGATCTACCTCCTGCAGAAGAAGTATCTGCCGGCGGGAGACAAGGTGCTGACCGCGGCGGACGGCGCGCTCGTGGTGCTGTCGGTCTTCGTAGTCGTCCTCGCCGTCAGGTCTCTGGCGGGTGGGCGAAGGACCCGGGAACCGGCCGGCGGCGGGTGATCTCTCAGACTCCGCAGCGAACGAAAAAGGCCCCTGCCCGACAGGCAGAGGCCTTTCGCATTTCGTCCGGTAGGGCCGCCTAGCGCCTGCGCCGGATCGCGAAGCCCATCAGGCCGCCGATACCGCTCATCAGCGCGATGAGGCTCGACGGCTCGGGGATCGGGGTGTAGTCGTAGGTGACCCAGGCCGCGGCGGACGCCTTCGTCTCGAACTGCAGCAGCAGGTTGCCTGCGCCGCTTCCCGTCGAAGCCCCACTCCCCGTCGTCGGCAGGATGATGGAGCCGAGTCCGGTGAACAACGCCTTGTCCGCGGCCGATGTGGTCGTCACGCTGTTCGAATCGTCGCCGGTGAGCCCGTTATATGTCTTGCCGGAGGTGCCGGCGAAATCATCCACGCCGTCCCAGGCACTCGGATTGTCAAGCGTGGAAACCACCGGGATGGTCACGACCAGAGTGCTGAGGTCCGGGCGCTGCAGCTTCAGGATGGCGGCAAGATCCATAGTGACCACGGACGGCTCCGCGTCCTGGCTCTCGAACTTCGCCGTTCCCTCAACATGCCCGTCCAGGATGAACTTGATGCTGTTCAGGGTCCCAAGCGCAGGGTCGAACTTCTGCAGAGAGACGGTCGTCGCCCAGTTGGTTGTCAAGAGGCCGGTGTCGGACGGGCCGTAGGTCACCGTGGCCGCTGTCGCGGAGGCCGCCAGCAGCGCCACAAGCGCCAGTGTCAGAAGAGCGTACTTCATATTCGTCATTCCTTCCTTTCGAGATCCGCGCCCCGGCTAAAGGCACGGTTCTGTTTCGTATCGTCAGGCGCGCACTTCGGAATCGCGGGCTGATACCGCACCGCGATCGGACACGAATATGCGATCACCCAGAGGTTTCCGGCCTCATGGTCGGACCGGCTGGGTTTGACGGGGTTTCTGCCTATGCACTGGATAGACAAGCAAGCGATTAGAATGTCAACCATCGAGGCAGAGAGAGAGGCGTTTCGCATAGCGAATCGAGTACGATTGCGATTGGGAGAACGAGTACGGCGCTACGGCTTCCAGTCGCCGAAGTTCTTGAGGATGCGGAGGCCGAGCGATCCGCTCTTCTCAGGGTGGAACTGGCAGGCGAAGACGTTGTCCTTCCAGACCGCCGTGCAGAACTCGATGCCGTGCCTCGCGGTCGCGGCGACGACATCCTTGTCCTCCGGGCAGACGTAGAACGAGTGGACGTGGTACGTCATCCCGCCCGTGGGGAAATCCTTGAGCGGCGGCGCGGGCTTGCGAACGATCAGTTCGTTCCAGCCCATGTGCGGGACCTTGAGCGCGTCGGTCTCGGGCGTTCGGTCCTCCGGCTGGAAGAACTGCACAACCTTACCGGGGATCAGGTTCAGCCCCTTGTAGTGGCCGAGTTCGAAGCTCTCGGTGAAGAGCAGTTGGAGGCCGAGGCAGATGCCCATGAACGGCTTCCCGGCGGCGACGACCGTCCGGACGGCCTCGTCCATGCCGATCGCGCGCAGGCTCTCCATCGCCGCGCCGAACGCACCTACTCCGGGCAGGACAATGCGCTCCGCCTTGACGACCTCTTCAGGGCTCTGGGTTACGACGGCATTGTGCCCGACAGCGAGGAATGCCTTCTCCACGCTACGGAGATTTCCGACGCCGTAATCTATTATTGCTACTGCAGGCTTGCTCATACTCATGCTCGTGAATCGGGCTCGCGCTCCCGCCCCTTTCTCGAGTACGAGTAGGAGTAGGAGCAGGAATCACAGGACCCCTTTCGTAGACGGTACACCCTTCACGCGGTCGGATATCCGGGTCGCCATTTCGAGGGCGCGGGCGAAGGACTTGAAGACCGCCTCCGCCGTGTGATGCGGGTCACCCCCGGCGAGTTTTCGGATGTGGAGCGTCATTTTGCCGTTCCGCGCAAGCGACTCGAAGAACTCGGCGAACAGGACGGTTTCCATCGCGCCGACACGCTCCTGCTCGATGGCAACGTCGTAGGCGATGATGCCGCGCCCGCTCAGGTCAATGGCGGTCAGCACGAGCGCCTCGTCCATCGGCACGGCGGCCCACCCGTAGCGAACCAGCCCGGTCTTGTCGCCCAGAGCTTTGTCTATCGCCTTGCCGAGCAGGATGCCGATATCCTCTACGGTGTGATGCGGGTCAACCTCCAGGTCGCCCCTCGCCTCGATCCTGAGATCGAAGAGGCCGTGACGAGCGACCGCATCCAGCATGTGATCCAGGAAACCGATCCCGGTGCTGATCTGGGACTCGCCGCTGCCGTCGAGATCAATGCTGATCTTGATCTTCGTCTCTTTGGTCTTGCGCTCTACTTCGGCTGTTCGGGGCATGGCTTGCCTCCAGTCAGTTCCCCAGTGTCCGCAGGGACACTTCGCGCACTTGTTGCCGTGGTTTCAACCGCCTGGGTTCTAACCTGACCAGGCGACTGAAGTCAGGGCTACAAAGGCACGAAGTCCACCTGCGTGGACTAATGGTCGAGCCTCACTCTAACCGCATTCGCGTGAGCGTCGAGGCCCTCGGTCTCCGCGAGCTCGATCGTCGCGGCGGCGTCGGCAAGGAGCGCCTCCTTCGAGTACATCACGACGCTCGACTTCTTCAGGAAGTCGTCCACGTTCAGCGGGGACGAGAACCGCGCCGTGCCACTCGTCGGAAGCACGTGGCTCGGGCCGGCGATATAATCCCCGATCGGCTCCGTCGAGTTGTCGCCCAAGAGTATCGCACCCGCGTTCTTCAGCCTCGGAAGAAGTGCCAGCGGATCGGCGACCGAGACCTCCAGGTGCTCGGGGGCGACCCGATTGGCGATCCCAACCGCCTCGTCCATATCTGACACGATGATAATCGCGCCGTTGTCGTCAAGACACTTGCGGGCGATCTCGTTCCGCGTAAGAGCATCGAGCTGCCTCTCGATCTCGGCGTTGACGGCGTCAGCAAGCTTCTGCGAAGGCGTCACAAGCAGTGCGCGCGCATCCGGGTCGTGCTCCGCCTGACTGAGCATGTCGGCGGCGACGTGGCGCGGATCGGCGGTCTCGTCGGCAAGCACCAGCACCTCGCTCGGGCCGGCGAGCATCTCGATGCCGACCTGCCCGTAGACGAACCGCTTGGCCATCGTGACGTAGACGTTCCCCGGCCCGACGATCTTGTCCACGCGAGGAACGGTCGCCGTCCCGTACGCCAGTGTGGCCACCGCCTGAGCGCCGCCTATCCTGAAAACTCTATCAGCACCCGCCTCGATCGCGGCGGCGGCGGTCGCCGGATGAATCGAGCCGTCCTTCCTCGGCGGGGTGCACACGAAGACTTCCTCGACGCCCGCGACCTTCGCCGGGACGACGGTCATCAGCAGCGAACTCGGGAGCGGCGCGAGGAACCCGGGTACCAACGCGCCGACCCGCTCGATAGGGCGGATGACTTGCCCGAGCAGCTTGCCCGGCTGACTCTCGTCGAACCATGACTCCCTGAGTTGCTTCCTATGGAAACGCTCGATATTCGCTTTGGATACCCGGATCGCTGAGAGGAGCGACTCGGAAACCTGCGCGTGGCCTTGTTCAAGTTCCTCGCGCGGTACTTCGACCGAGTCGGCGTCCGGCCAGTCAAACCTGCGCGTGTACTCGAGTACAGCCTCGTCACCCCTCTGCCGAACGTCCGCGAGGATGCCTCGGACGGCGCTCTCGACCGCGGGATTCTCCTGGAGGAGCGGCTTGTCGAGGATGGCGGCGATCTCGTCCGGGCTGCAAGTCTCGGTATAGAGCGTTCGCATAGGCCGATTATATCAGAGCGTGCGGGGGCGTAGCAACTTTTCAGCTCGCCGCGCGTCTGTATGGTTGACGGGCGGAGTCGGGCGGGCTATCATGAAGACGCTCCTCATCCAGACTCAGGAGGTTCATCCATCATGTCTACGAACGAGTACCCCGGAGGGCCGCCTCAGAAGAAGAGCGGCGTACCCACCTGCCTCAAGGTCGGCGGGATCGGCTGCCTGGTAGTAGTGTTGATCTGTATCGGATTCGGGTTCTGGACATACAGCACGGTTATGAAGAACCCGGCCCTGCGCGGGGTGTTTCAGGGCTCGCAGGACGTTGGACGATGCTCGGCCCAGATGGCACAGATCAATCAGCTGCTGGTGAAGTACGCTGCTGACCACAATGGGCAGTATCCACCCGCGCTGAGGGATCTTTGCCCGACGTATACCAGGAATCAGGCGGTGTTCGATTGCCCGACGGGCAAGCGATCCGGCGTCGCCCGTCCCTATCAGTACACTCGGCCGTCACCGACCGCGCCGGGCAGCACGGTGGTGCTGACCTGCCGCGAGCACGTCTTCGAAAAGGGCAAGCCGCCGACGGTTCTGAACATCCTGAAGGACGGCAAGGTGGACGTCCGGCAGCCGACACCGCCCTCCGGCAGGCCGTCCGGCCCTCCGCCGGCAGTCAACCCATCACCCGCGACAAAGCCCTGAATGCCGGCCGAGTAACCCACCGTGTCGTTTCCTTGACAGGCCTGGGGGATACTGGTATACTCAGCGCGTTTTGAGGCAAGCCGAAGTGGATAGCTTTGCACGCTATCCACTTTGCGCGTTTATGAACGGTTGGAAGGACGTGCGCTCATGGCAAACACCGTGGTCGTAGGCGCCCAGTGGGGCGACGAGGCAAAGGGTAAGATCGTTGACTACCTCGCCGGAGAGGCGGATGTGGTCGTTCGCTACAACGGCGGGAACAATGCCGGCCACACAGTGATGGTCGGTTCGGAGACCTACAAGTTCCATCTGATCCCGTCGGCGATCCTGTACCCCGGTGTCACCCCCGTAGTGGCCGACGGCGTGGTCATAGACCCCAAGGTGTGCGTCGGCGAACTCGACGGACTGATCGGCCGAGGGATCGTGGTGGACAACCTGCGGATCAGCCGGAACGCGCACATTATCATGCCGTACCACCCGGTGCAGGATATCCTGGAAGAGAAGCAGAAGGGCGGCAAGGCGATCGGCACTACCGCGAGGGGAATAGGCCCGGCATACGCCGACAAAGCGTCGCGCATCGGCATCCGCATGGGTGAGCTGATCGACCCGAAACGGTTCAAGACCCGCCTGGCCGAGAATATGAAGTTCAAGAACGCGCTTATCGAGAAGGTATACGGCGATCAGCCGCTCTCGACGGACGCGATCCTTGAGGAATACTCCGCCTGCGCCGAACGCCTGAAGCCTTTCGTGGCCGACACGAACTTCCTGGTGGCCGACGCTCTCGCGCAGGGCAAGAAGCTGATGTTCGAGGGCGCGCAGGGAACGCTGCTCGACATTGACTACGGCACCTACCCGTTCGTCACGTCGTCGCATCCGGTCGCCGGCGGTGCGTGCATCGGCACGGGCGTCGGCCCGAGGGCGATCGAGCGGATCATCGGCGTGGCGAAGGCATATACGACGCGGGTGGGAGCGGGAGTCTGCCCCACCGAACTGCTCGACGAGACGGGCGACTACATCCGCGAGCGCGGACACGAGTACGGAACGACCACGGGCCGACCGAGACGCTGCGGCTGGCTCGACACCGTCGCCATCAGGTTCTCGGCGATGGTTAACGGCATGACCAGCCTGTCGCTGACGCTGCTGGACGTTCTCGGCGGCCTGGAGACGCTGAAGATCTGCAAGGCATACAGGTGCGACGGAATCGAGACGGCAAACCTCCCCGGCGACTGGGACTCGATCGGCGAGTGCGTGCCGGTCTACGATGAGGTGCCCGGCTGGCAGGAGGAGATCTCCGACGTGCGGCGGTTCGAAGACCTCCCGGCGAACGCGCAGGCTTACGTGAAGCACGTCGAGAAGCTGGTCGGAGTGCCGGTCGAGTACATCAGCGTCGGCCCGGAGCGAAGTCAGACGATAGTTCGGTAGAAGGCACGTAACCGACGAGACTCATGAGACGGCTGGGAGTAAGCTGGGGCGGGAGTTTGCACTCCCGCCCTATTTGCGTCTACCACCAGTTCGGCGCGAGCGGGGCTCCGTGTGTCATGCGCTGGTTGTGGAACGGCATATACCGCCATGCCTCGGTGAGTTCGTCTATCCGCGCAAGGTCGTCCGGGTCCGCCTGTAAGTCCCCCAGGCCGTAGAGCGGCTCGAAGTGCTCGGGCTTGCTCCCGCCCATTAGAATAGTCGTAACCGCCGGCTTGGAAAGAAGCCACAGATACGAAAGCTGATTGAGTCCGATGTTGTTCTTCTCCGCGATCGCCCGCAGTTCGTCGAGCGCGACCCAGGCGTCGTCGGTCAGCTTCTTCTGATAGCCTGTGAGCCGCTGGAGGCGCGACCCTTCCTCGAACGCCTCGCCCTTGCGAATCTTGCCCGCCAGAATCCCGCCGCCGAGCGGCCCGTAGATCAGCGTGGCAATGTTGAACCGCTCGCAGAACGGGACCGTCTCGTTCTCGATCACGCGGTCGAGGATGTTGTACCGGCACTGGATCGAGACGAGCGGATCCCAGTTGTGCAGCGCGCTGACCCCGAGCATATGCGCCATCTGCCAGGCGTAATGGTTCGAGACGCCGATGTAGCGAATCTTCCCCTGCTTCACGAGGGTGTCCATAGTCGAGAGGACCTCCTCGACCGGCGTGTTCGGATCGGGGTGGTGAAGCTGGTACAGGTCAATGTAGTCGGTCTGCAGGCGTCGGAGGCTGTCCTCAACCGCCTGCATGATGTGGACGCGCGAGCACCCGCCGCCGTTCGGGCGGTCGTGCATCACCGCCCAGAACTTGGTGGCCAGGATGATCCGGTCGCGCTTGCCCCTCAGGATCTTGCCGAGTATCTCCTCGCTAGCGCCCTTGTCGTACGTGTCGGCGGTGTCGAGCAGGTTGACTCCCATCTCGATCGCCCTGGCAACCAGCTTAGACGCCTCGGCTTCACCGAGCCTCAGCGGAAAGTCCATGCACCCCAACGAGAGGCGCGATACCTCGATCCCCGCATTCCCCAGCCTGACGTATTGCATATCCGACTCCTAATCGTACTCGTGCTCCTGCTTGAACTGAGCGTCATCGTTACATGGAGGCTAGTCCCCCGAAGCATGTTCGAAGGGGCGATAATGAGCATAGTAACCCGCCGTCTTCAGCTTCTCCACCATCAGCCGGGCGGCGTGCCGGCTCATCGAATGAACGGTGAATGCCGTCTGCCGCAGATGCTCGGGCTTGTTCTCCGCAATCCACTTGACGACGCCCATCCCCGACTCCTCGACCCCGGAACCGCTCTGCGACGTCCATCCGAGGTCATAGTCGAGATGCACCTCGCCCCACGGTTCGGCGAGAAGCTTGACGCACTCCGCGGCCGTCTCGACCCAGACGGCCCCCGGGTGCGCCCGGAGGAACGCCGCTGCACGGATCGAGCTGTCGTCCATGAACAGGATGCGCTTGGCCATAGAGTATCCAGTATCAGGAGAGCAGCTCGGCCGCCTCGGCAAGCTGGTCCATGATCGGGAGTTTGTTGGGGCACTTTGGCTCGCATTCCCCGCATCGGATACAAGCGTCGGCGCGTTTGCCTGCCTCCATCGCCGCGTACTGCGACCGCGCGTAGTCCGTGAGGCCGTAGATATTCGCGGTATTGTAGAGGCTGAAGTTGCCGGGAATATCTACTCCGTGCGGGCAGTCCATGCAGTACCTGCACGCAGTACAAAACTCCTTTCCGAGCGCGGAGAACTCGTCCAGGATCGCCTCCATCCGGGCAAAGTCGTCCGGGCCGTATCCGCTGAAGGAGTTCACCGTCTCGAGGTTCTCCCGAAGCATATCCATCGTGTTCATCCCGGAGCATGCACAGCTCACTTCGGGATTGGCGAGAACGAACTGGAGCGCGGCGGCGGCCGTCGTCTTCGCACCGCCGGGTATGAGCTGCTGGATCTGCGGCGCCGGGCTCGCGAGCGTCCCGCCGCCCACGGGGCACATGGCGATCACGCCCACGCCCAGCTCGCCGGCGCGCCTGATGGTATCGGCGTACTGCCGATCGAGCATGTTGTAGACGACCGTGAGGCTGTCGAACAGGCCGGTCTCGATCAGCTTGGTGAAGTTCTCAGGCTTGTCGTGCCCGGTGAACCCGACGTGGCCGATGATACCCTCGCTCCGAGCTTTGTCGAGGGCCTCCAGGGGACCGTCTCTCTTTGTGAGAAGTGGGAGCTTCTCGAGAGAGAACCAGCCGACCTGCCAGAACTCGAGGTAGTCCACGCCGAGGATGCTCATCTGCAGGTCGATCTCCGCCCGGTAGCTGTCGGCGGCGGTATCGGCCTTGACGCCCGCTTTGCCGGAGACGATCAGCCCGCGGCTGCGACCTTTGAGGCCGAGCGCGGTGAGGTGCTGGCACCTGCCGTTGATGTACCCGCGTGTGGTCTCGAAGTAGTTGATCCCAGCGGCGATCGCGGAGTCCACGATCTCCTCCGCCACCTCGGGCTTGTCCTCCGGGAACCGCATGCACCCAAGCCCAAGCGCGGAGACCTTCAGCCCGGTCTTACCCAGGTCGCGATACTGCATCTCACTTGCCTTTCGCTGCGGACAGCTTCACGTAGTCGAGGCCGAACATGTAGGCCTTGACCGCCTTGTCGTTCGCGCCGACGATCTCGACGGTGAGCTTGTGCGTGCCCTCCGAGAGTTCCATCTTGCCGAGTGACTTCTCGCCGGTCGGGATCACGCCGTCATTGTAGAGGTCGAACGGGTCAGCGATCTTCCGGCCGTCGAGGCAGAACTGGACTATGCCGTAGTCGGCGGCCTTGGTCATCGCCAAGATCAATTCGTACTTGCCGGACTTCTTCACGGGCACCTCGAGATCGAGCTTGTCGCCCGGCTTAGCATTGGTCCACCAGAGATGCGCGTTCCCGCTCCAGCTTCCACCGATGAACGGGGCCAGGTCCTGCCGCGCCGCGCCTCCGCCGGTCCGAGCCGCGATCTTCAGATCCTCGCCCTCGATCACTCCCGGCTTCTTGGCTACCCTGGGTTCGACGTAGAAGCGCCGTTCCTTGAGCGGTACGGCCCGGTAAGGATCCGTGCCGTCCGCGCTCGTATACCAGTAGGCCGTGCAGGCGTAGAGCGTCGGCCGGTCGTTCAGATAGTACTTCTCAATGCAGCCCTCAAAGGACTTCTGGAACGGAACGTTGTCCGTGATGTGCCATCGGTTGACGGCGACGTGCCCGACGTTGTCCGTTACTCGCGTCTGGTTGTGGTATGCATTCTGGAACAGCTCCGGGAAGCACCAGGCGTACCCGAAGTAGTCCTCCGAGCCCGTGCCGATGGTCGAGGGAAACTTCTCGCCGTCCACGAAGAACTTCTCGTCGCCCTCGCCCCACCAGCTTCCGCGCGGGTTCCACACCTCGAGCGCCACGCCGAGGAAACGCCCCGCGCCCTCGGTCTTCAGTATCGGCCAGTCAATCCACCGCTCGGGTTCGGTCGGCAGGAAGGCGTCGCGGTGCCACTTCGCGTGGAATCGTCCGAGCGAGTTGATCGCCTTCCTGACCGGCGCGTGAGTGATGCTGATCTCGCCGACGAAACCGGCTCTGCCCTCGTTCGAGAGCTGCACGACGGCCTTCTCGGCGAACGGCATGTACCAGTAGCAATACATCCCATCGTCGGTCTGACCGAGCGGTAGCGACTTGTACTTGTTGTACCCCGGGCCGGTGCCGAAGAAATCACCAAGGGGCGACCAGACGCTCGGCGTCTTCTCTCCGTCCCAGTTGATCGAGAGCGAGACGTCGCGCAGAGCGTCGGCCTCGCCTCTCAGCAGGGAGGGATCAACCTTGACCCGGAGGCCGGTGATCGCGCGCTTGCCGGTTATGTCGGCGACGGTCGTCTTCTGCCCCGGAGCCAGCGAGATGCGCCTCGTCTCGACGATCTCATCGTTGCGCCGTCCAGCCGGGTCAGTGCCGAGCTTCACGCGCAGGAAGCGGTCTGCCCTTGCCAGAGCGGCGCGTTCTTCGACCGACAGCTCGCGGCTGAAAGTCGGCACCTTTGTCTTCTCGGGGAAGGTGGAGTACACGAAATGGTAGTAGGCGCCCCACCCCTTCTCCAGCACGATGCGGCACGACTTCTGGAACGGGATCGGCGTGTAGTTGTTGTAGCCCATCGCCAGCTTGTGGACAAGCGACGGGAAGACGAACGGCTCGTTCGTGCCGTCGAAGTAGCCGATGAATGGGAGGTCAACCGCGGGCGTAGACGACCCGTCGAGGTAGATCTTGACATGTCCCTGCTCGGCGCGCGCCGACCAGATGCGCCAGATGCAACCGGGACCCTTGATCTCGCCGGCGACGATGTTCTCACCCTCGACGGCCGCAGCCCCGCCCCAGTCGCCGTTCGCATCCCAGCCGACGTACTTGCCGGTCGCCTCGTCGTATCGGCTCGCGCGGTCGTAGCTGGAGAGCTGGGCGCACGTTTCGCCCTTCAGGGGAAGGACCGCCAGACCCTCGAGGTCGGTCAACCGGTTGACGAGATCAACATAGGTGTAGTTCGCTGGGGCGGCCGTTACCGTACCGCAGACCAGCATCGTCGCAATGGTTATCAGCCAGAATCGTCTCAACAGCCTGCCTCCCTGTTCCCAATATGATGGACTGTTAGTCGCAGGCCGGACGGATTCCTTTCAATCTACATGAGCCGGAATCCAGGGCGAGCGGCGAACGGAGCTTGACGAAACCGGTTCGAGTCTGCTATAGTCGTTCACACAAGATCAGAACCAGCGGCCGGGTTCCGCGAGGAGCTTGGCCGTTTTTTCGTTTGTCGGCACTGAAGGCCGGGAACTGACGACTCACCTATGAGCATCGCACAACCGAAAACACAAGTCCGAGAGGACATGAGGAACATCGCGATCATCGCGCACGTTGACCACGGGAAGACGACGCTGGTGGACGTCATCCTGCGCCAGAGCGGCACGTTCCGCAGCAACCAAGTCGTCGCCGAGCGCGTGATGGATTCGAACGACCTCGAACGCGAGAAGGGCATCACCATCCTCTCGAAGGTCACGGCGGTCCACTACCACGGCGTGAAGATCAACATCGTGGACACGCCCGGGCACTCCGACTTCGGCGGCGAGGTCGAGCGCATCCTGCGGTCGGTGGACGGCGTGCTGCTGCTCGTCGATGCGTGCGAGGGCCCGATGCCGCAGACCCGGTTCGTTCTCAAGAAGGCGCTCGAGCAGAGGTTGAAGCCGATCGTCGTGATCAACAAGATAGATCGTCCCGGCGCGCGCCCCTGGGAAGTCGTGGACGAGGTGCTCGATCTCTTCATCGAGCTTGGATGCCACGAGGACCAGCTTGATTTCCCATACATATTCGCATCGGCGACGGAAGCCTACGCAATCGCCGATCCCGCCGACGAGCCTGAGGACATAGACCTCCTGTTCAAGATGATCATGGCGCAAGTCCCGCCTCCGGCCGCCGAGCCCGGGATGCCGTTCCAGTTGCAGGTGACGAGCCTCGACTACGACGACCACCTCGGCCGGATGTTCGGCGGCAAGATCCTGCGCGGCACGGTTCGTCGGGGGGAGACCGTCGCCATCCTGAAGCGCGACGGCACCGACGACACGTTCTCGGTCACGCGGGTATTCATCTACGACGGGCTGAAGCGCATCGAGGTCGAGGAGGCCTCCGCCGGCGAGATCGTCCTGCTGAGCGGCTACGATCAAGTTGACATTGGCGAGACGATTGCCGACGCCGACAGCCCCGAGGCTCTCGATCCGATCCACATTGACGAGCCGACCGTCTCGATGGATTTCATCGTGAACGACAGCCCCTGGGCCGGACGGAGCGGCAAGTGGGTGACGATGCGCAGTGTCGCCAACCGTCTCGACCGCGAGACCAAAGTCAACATCAGCCTGCGAGTCGAGCCGACCGACAGCCCGGATACGCTCAATGTCTCCGGGAGGGGCGAGCTCCAACTGGCGATCCTGCTCGAGACGATGCGTCGCGAGGGTTTCGAGATCTCTGTCAGCAAGCCGCGCGCGATCACGAAAACGATCGACGGAGAGCTCTGCGAGCCGATCGAGGAGCTTACCATTGACGTGAACGACGAGTCGCTCGGCACCATCATGGAGGAAATAGCGCGCCGCAAGGGCGAGTGCACCCACATGACCAAGGACGAAGTCGGCGCCAACCGCCTCGTCTTCGAGGTCCCCACGCGCGGTCTGATCGGATTCCGCACGGACTTCCTGACCTGGACGAGAGGCCTGGGGCTGATGTCGCACACGTTCAAGTACTACGGGGCTCACCGTGGCGACATCATCCTGCGGACCCGCGGCAGCCTCGTCTCGAAGGAAACCGGTCGCGCGACCAGTTACACGATCGCCACGCTACAGGATCGCGCGTCGTTCTTCATCGCGCCCGGCGAAGAGGTGTATGAAGGCCAGGTCGTCGGCGAGAACTCGCGGCCCGGAGACATGGTCGTGAACGTATGCAAGGCGAAGAAGCAGACCAACATGCGCTCCTCGACCGAAGACGCGACGGTGATGATCACCCCTCCCAGGATCTACACCCTGGAGCAGGCGCTTTCGTTCATCGGCGACGACGAACTCCTCGAAGTGACGCCGGACGCGCTCCGTTTCCGAAAGCGCATCCTCGTCGAGTTGGACCGCATCCTCGCTGAGCGGCGCGCGGGCAGAAAGTAGACCCCATCTTGCGGTGTCGCGCACCCTATGATCCATTGGTTGATCTCAGAGGGCTTGCCTGTTGTACGAGTTAAGATATGTACGGTTGACAAACCTGCCTTATCCTGCTAATATTGACAGGTAAGGGACCTTGGCGCCTCCGCCGACGCGGGCGACGTCAGCCCCGTTTTCACGATATCCACCTTGGCCGCAACCCCAAGTACAGGGGACAAGCTCTCGTTCATCCGTGTCTGTGAGGTACGAAGTTCCATGCGACGCGGTATGTCAATCAAGCAGAGGCTGGCTTTCGGCTTTGGGGCGGTGCTTGCGGTGTTCGCGATCGCCGCGCTCATCCTGAGCCGGGAGATGGCGTCGGACCGCAGGATGACCGAGAGAATCGCTGACGACTTCAGCACCCACGTCGCGGCCGCCCACACTCTCGCTTCGGCCGCGGAGATCGCGGCGACTTCGCTTCATGGGTATGCCCTTACCGGCGAACAGGACCTGCTGGAAGCGTACAAGCGGTCGGCGGCCCGCAGGCAGGCTGCGTTGCGCGAGATTCGGGGCACATCCGGACTATCTGATGCCTCGATGATCGCCGATTTGTCCGGCGCGGTCTCTACCGCCGCCCTCGAGGAGCGCCGAGTGATTGCCCTCTGCGCCGCTAACCGCAGGGACGAAGCTCGCCGGTGCTGCCAGGACGCAGTACTGCCCGCGGCCGACACTGCCATATCATCGGTCCTGAGACTCGCATCCGTCGGAAGCGACCGAATACAGGCGGCCACCCTTCAGGTACGCGCTTCGGAGGCGCGGCTGAACGGCGTATTCCGCCTAACCTTGATAGCGGCCTTCGCTCTCGCCCTTGCGTTCATCTTCGCCACGGTCAGATCGGTGAGCCATCCGGCCAGATCAATCGCGAGGGCGGCTAGAGCCCTTGCGAACGGCAACTATGAGCGCGCGCTCCGACTCGCCCCGCACAGCGATGCCGGAATGGGTGAGGACACCAGGGACGAGCTGACCCTTATAGCGGTGGCGTTCCGCCAGATGGCGGCCGCGCTCAAGAAGAGGGAAGAGGCGCTCACGGCTAAGAACGCGAGCCTCTCACTCGAGCGGACGGAGCTGGAGCAGTACGCTACCCGAATGGAAGACAGCTACAGGAAGCAGCGCTCGATCGCCCACACCCTGCAGGACGCGTTCAGACCCTCCGTCGAGCCGCGGATCGGCGACTTCGAGATCGCGCACGAGTACATCCCGGCGCAGAGCGAGGCACAGGTCGGCGGCGACTTCTACGACGTGATAACGTTGGGCGACGGAGTTCTCGGGATCGTGATCGGCGACGTGAGCGGCAAAGGGATAGGCGCCACTATGCATACCGCGATGGCACGGTACATGCTGAGAGGCATCGCGTCCGAGGAGTCCGACCCGGCTTCCGTGCTCTCCAGACTCAACAACACTATCACCCAGACCGTCCAGTGCGAGGTCTTCATCACCATGTTCTACGGGATTCTCGACACACGCGAGCGCAGGCTCCGCTATGCCAACGCCGGCCATGAACTGCCGCTGCTGCTGAAGGGAGACTCCGGCAAGTGCCTGCCCCTCGAGACCACCGGCCACCCGATGGGCATCTTCCCGAGCGTGGAGTACGGCCTCAAGGAAATGCAGCTCGACGAAGGAGACTCATTGGTGCTGTACACGGACGGTATCACGGAGGCCAGGCAGGGCAAGGAGTTCTTCGGCCAGGACGCACTTCACGCGAGCCTGTCCGAAGCGCGCGGGTTGTCAGCCGAGGGAATGATTGAGCAAGTCCTCGGCCACGTCGCCGACTTCGCCGGCGGCCCTCTTCAAGACGATGCCGCGATGGTAGTGATCAAGTCCGCGCAGCAGTGACGCCTCACCGAGTCTCGTCCCGGCGGCGAAGGAGATTACCCCGACAGCATCGTACTCTTACCCCGTGCCCGTACTCGCCGGAGGAGAGGCTTTGCCCAGAAAGAGGTCCTGCTGTTCACCGTGCTGCATCGCCGTCCTGGTGCTGGCGGCCGCCCTCGCGGCACTCCTCTTCATGTTGTATCCCCGAGACACTGAGCCCGCCCCGCCGCCCGCGCGCGGCCTGCGCGTGGTCGAGATTGACCTCGACAAGGGATACCGCGTGGAACCCGTCCTCGCCGAGAACAGAACGGAGGGCGACCTCTTCCCGGAGATGATGACTCGCCTGAGGCCCTACGCCGCGATCAACGGCACCTTCTACGACCCTGAGAAACGCCCTCTCGGAGACGTCGTCATCGGCGGCAGGCTGGTGAACCGCGGCCATTACCGCACAGCGGTCGCCGTAACGGACGACGGCAAGGTGGTCTTCCGCCACCGCAGCGGCGGCCGGTTCGACTGGTCAGGATACACGGCCGGACTTGCGGCCGGACCGAGGCTTGTTCACAATGGGAAGATCGCCTGCGATCCCGTCGCGGACGGCTTCGGCCCGGGAAGCGTGACTTTGGAGGCATCGCGGTCGGGGGTAGGGATCACCGCCGACAACCGGCTCATTCTGGCGACTATGACGAAGGCTGTCACGCTCCGGGGGTTCGCGCAGATAATGCTCGATCACGGATGCGTGGAGGCGATGAACCTGGACGGGGGCGGCGCGTGCGGGCTCTACCGCGACGGGAAGATCCTCACTCTGCCGGGCATGCCGATGGCAGGCATTCTGGCGGTGTTCGAAAAATGATGCCGTTCAGACCCGGGGCGGCTCCTTCAACTCGCCGGGCATATACTCGTAGAACGTCGTGCCGTCCGGCCCGCCCATGAGCCCCCCCTGCCCCGCTCCTGTGACGATACATCCCCTGCCGTCGCGAATGGGATCGGCCCAGCGCGAGAACCATCCCTCCAGCCGCGCGAGCATCTCCTCGATGGTCGAGGCGCATCCCGCGTCCGAGACCAGGTTTGTCATCTCGCGCGGATCAACCGAGAGGTGATACAGCTCGTTCGGCCCATCCGGGTAGCGGTGGACGTACTTCCAATCCTTCGTCCGCACCATTCGCACCGGGCCGTACTCGTCGAAGACGACCACCTCGTCCCGACCGGCTTCCTCTTTGCCCATCAGCAGCGACACGAAGCTCCTTCCCGGGAGCTTCTCGGCCTGCGGGTTCTCAATTCCCACATAATCCAGAAGCGTCGGCATGAAGTCGTACTGGCTGAGCATCTCGGAGCAGACGACTCCCTCCGGCACTCGGCCAGGCTGCGAGACGATGAACGGCACTTTCACCGACTCCTCGAACATGTTGAGCGGACGCGTCCCGTTCCCCTTGCCGTAGACTCCGTGGTGGCCCATGCACATCCCGTTGTCGCCCATGAAGACGACCAGCGTCTCCTCGCGAAGGTTGTGCGTCTCCAGCCAGTCGAGCAGCCTTCCGACGTTCGCATCCATCGCGGTGACGGCGGCGAAGTATCCGCTCAGCATCGTCCGCCGTCTCTCCGGAGTGTCGGCGAACCGCTGGACCTTGCGCACCCATTCCGGCGGGATCTCGGTGCTCGGCACCGAGTCGAACCGGCAGTTCTCGAAGTAGTCGTCCCATCTCTCCGCGGGGTGGTTCTCCCGGTTCCACGGCGCGTGCGGCGCGGTGTAGTGCACGCTCAGGTAGAAGGGTTCCCGTCGCATCTGTCCCATGCTGTCCAGAAACCCCAGCGCGGTATCCGTTATCGCATCGGTAACGTACCGGGGCTCCTCGTAAGTCTCGCCGGCGTGTACCATCGGCGCGCCGTAGTACGGCCCCCCACCCTTGGAGTGAACCTCCCAGAAAGAAAAACCTTTCTGCGGATGATGGCAGTCCCCGAGATGCCACTTCCCGCTTATCGCGCAGGTGTAGCCCGCCGCCGCGAGGTAGTCGGTGTATCCCGGCATCCCCGCTAGGTACTCGATCAGCCGGCCGTCACCCTCGGGCTCGTACTTAGCGATGGTGTCGCCGGTCCGGAGCCAGTCGTGGACACCGTGGGCCGACGGGATTCGCCCCGTCACGATCGACGCGCGCGCGGGGGAACATACGGGCGACGCGCAGAAAAAGCTGTCGAAGCGCACGCCGGTCTTCGCAAGGCGGTCGAGGTTGGGGGTGCGGATCTCGTCGTTCCCGGCGCATCCCATCGCCCACGGCCCCTGATCGTCGGTCAGAATGAAAAGGATGTTCGGCGTACTGACTTCTGCGGACTTCATGCGGGCTCCCTCCGTAGGACAGTCTGATGGGAGAATACCATCGGGCAGCGGGAGTGTCAAGGTACGCAGCGGCGCCGTGCCCCGTATTATTTCCGGGTTTTCGCCCGTCTCATTGACAGGCGGAGGGATCGGGTCTAGAATGTATCGTGTATCTGCCAATAACTAAGCGCCGTCCCATCGCGCAGTGCGTCTGACCGTTCCAGGAAGTACACCCTTGCACCCGGAGGCCAAGAAAACGCCATGCGGATACTGATCCTCTGCCTCGCCTCGGTGATGATGCTCGCCGCGCCGTCGTGCGCCCAGAGCTACTGGTACAGCTTTGAGAACTCGATGGACGGATGGGCCGCGGATGCCGCCGACGCGATGCCCGGCCCCAACTGGTACATCAATCCCTCTCTGGACCGCGCCACCGCCGGCCAGTGGTCGCTCATCATGCACATGGACAACTATAACGACGCGACCAAGATCTGGATCGAGAAGTCGTTCATCGTTCCGCCGGGGCGGGTCTACGACGTCTCCCTGCGGTGGAGTTTCGCCAGCCGCGATTGGGGAATGGCGAACCTCTTCAACATCATCGCGTCGGTGGGCGGCAAGGATCCCGAATCGATGGCGGATTTTGTGACCATCGGCCACACGGGAAACGGAGCCAGTTCCGATATCGGCTACAAGTGGATGACGAAGACATACACGAAGCAGGTCACGCCGGCTTCCGTGGACGGTCTTGGATCGGGTGTCATCTGGATCGGGCTCGGGGTATGGGGAACGTGGGAGACTCCGAGGACCTACTATCTCGACAACCTCTACGTTGACATCTCGCCCGCGGTCGCGTATCAGACCACCACGATCGCCGGCGCGAGGGCGTTTCCGGACGGTACGAACGTCACCATCTCGAACGTGGGCGCGTCATCTGCCTCGAACGAACTGGCCGGACGCATGTATGCCGAACACGCGGACCGGAGAGCGGGAATTGCCGTGGAGACGACGCCGAATCCGCCGCCGATCGCAAGGAACATGCTCCTCACACTCAAAGGAACGCTCGGCACGGAAGGCGGCGAGCGAATCCTCAACAATGCGCTCATCTCCGCGCCGGTGGCGGCCGGCCCGATCCCGATCTACCCGATCTTTCTCACGAACAGGGACTTCGGCGGCTCGACATTTGGCTCGTATGCTCCCGGCATCGAGGGCGCGATCGGACTGAACAACGTCGGCCTGCTGGTGACGGTCTGCGGGCGCGTCGTAGACTCGGGCGTCGGGTGGTTCGCAATCAGTGACGGCAGCCGCGCCGCTTCATGCGGGAAGAGCGCGACACCCGGGCTCGCCGTGGGCTACCCGCTCTGGATGGGCAACCCTCCCCCGACTGGCTGGTACGTGATGGTGACCGGCCCTAGCGGCGCGTTCGAGTCCGGCGGGACGGTCTACCCGATACTTCGCCCGCGCAGTCAAACGGACTTGTTGGTCCTCTCTCAGTAACGCCCGTACTACCTCGAATCTCCAACTGGCGTCTGATCTTTCGGACCGCATTTCGGCACGGAGAAACCGAACTCCCTCGTCGAACCATCCGCATAGGTGAATACCATCGTGTACGGTACGCCGTCCAGAGACGAGAACGTCCTTACGACCGATCCCGAGCCGGGTCCCTGCGCAGTCTGCGCATTCTCTAGTGCGACAGAGCCCCCTGGCGGAAGATTCGGCCTCAGGCCGGGCGGAATCCCCTGCGGCGATCCTTCCTTCACCGCCGCAGTGACGGGCGGCTCGGGGTTTGTCTCCATCTCCGGCGCCTCTTGCGGCCTGTCGAGCCTTACTGACGGCGGGGCGGTGGTCCAGATGCCGACTTGGGCGTCTCCAGTCGGCTGAGTGCTGATCGTGAAGAAGTTCGCCGGCCGGAAGAATACCTGCGCCAGTGCCGCTCTCTGCTCCGGGGAGAACGCATCCACGACGGTAGCGCCGGACAGGGCCGCCCTGCGCTGAGACTGCGACAGCGTGCCGAAAAGGCGAAGCGCGGCGGATTGCGCGCTGGGCAGGCGGCGCCCAAGTTCCAAGTACGGCCCGAACTGCGTCAGCGTCGATGCCTGATGCTCGTTCAAGGCCGCGATATCAGCGCATTGGTCGAGGCCGAGGCAACCAGTCTCTTTGTATGCTGCAACCCACGGCTTCAGCGATGCATTCGGGATCTCAGCTAGGTCGGCGGAATAGACGTCTCTCGCACGAATATACAGGAACTTGCCGTCCCATCCCCAGTCAGCCGTCTGGACAAATATGACGGCGCTTGGATCGTCCGACGACATGGCATTGAGGATGTCCATAGGCGAAGAATCCTCGGAGATCGTCCAGCGATTCCAGTAGCTGTAGTGATCGGCGATTACCTGAATCCCGGTCTTGCGGTGAAGGACCTCGAGCACGTCGGATTTGTTCAGCAGGCCGGTGCGCGCATCCGGAGGGTAGGATTCGGTCTCCGCAACGAGGTCGGCGGTCGTGATGCCGGCCTTCGCTTCGAGGGCTGAAACGTTCCCTGTTCGAGGAAGGCTGCGGGGAATAATGCCCTCGCTGAGCACCCTCCGGGAGAGCTGCACCGGGCGCGCGTAGGGCATAAGGCCGTGCCCGCTGCCTGATGCCAGGACGGTCGCCGAAACGTTGAGCATCCTTCCCTGCACGCGGACAACGATGTTGACGGCCACAGACTCAGGGTCGGGCTCCGTGGTCTCATTTTCCGCTGCTGGCAACGACGTCAGCACCTTGATCTCGCCGGGACTATCCTTCAGGGATTCCACCATTGCCGTTCTGAGGCTTGGCGGCACGGTCCATTCCGGCTCGCCCGACCGGGCGTCGAACCTTACGGACACGCCGGGCTTGGTCAGGGCGCGGAAGGAGTCCGGAAGACCGGCGATCAGAGATGCGCAGTACCCAATCAGGGGATTCTTCTCAAGCCGGGTGAGAGCGGAGAGTCTCGCCCTCGACTCTGCTGTATCCTTGCCGCGAAGATCAGCCTTCGACTGCTCGAGTTCCAGCGCGGACATCCGGACGGCACTCGCAATGAACTCGATCTCCTGCAAGGAAGCTTTCCAAGCCGCAGCTACTGCTTTATCGCGCTGATTCGACAGTTCCTTGCGCAACTTCTCATCCTGCCAGATCTCGTATATCCTGCCCGTGGAGTAATCATTCGCCGCCCAGTAGTACCCGAAGGTCGCTGACAGACCCGCCATCACCTCTCGAAGCGGCTTGTCGTCCACAAAGACCGTGGCCTTTTGCTCAGCGATGTCCTTGCTTGCCCTAAGTCGAACGCCGGTCTGCTTCTCCAGCGCCAGCATGATGTCCGCGAGAGCTTCCCCCTTCACGGCGAGCGTCACAGTCTTGTCGAGCGCGACGTCATCGGGAAGGTCCGCACCCATGCCTGCCACGACGGCGAGCAGAACCAGCGCTATAACCAGAACGCACTTCATGCAAATACCTCCAGTGTTCAAAGCAGTCGGGTGGAGACGCGGGAATCGCGCATCATCTCTTTAGACGCATCCGCATGCCAGAACATCACCGGTGGTTTGGCCTTTTTTCGGCCGCTGATACTCCTGCGGTCCTCGGCCGTGACGATCGGGCAGTGGAAGCAAGTTCGTCGCGGCCTCGGAGAGCAGACGAAGCGGTCTCAGTTTGACGGCACAGTCCGGGCGAACCTGGGGCAAACGGTCAGGCGCATGGTGGATTTCGGCGTGGGATGGTCTGCGATCGAAGGCGCGCAACGCCTCACCCCCCTCCCCAACCCTCCCACTCAAGGAGGGGAAGTGCACCCCTACGTGCCCTGAGCGTGGATGGCGGCGCCGAGAGCGGGGATGAACTGGCAGCGCTCGTGCACGATCAACCGGCGGCCGAGCCTGCTCTCCAGAAGCGGCGTAACGCAGGGATTGAGCGCGACTCCTCCGGCGAGCATGATATCCCCCTCGTCGAGCCGGATCGTGCGGGCGAGAGAGGCGATCCGGTCGGCCATAGCCTCGTGGACAGCGCGGGCGATCTCTCCGCCCCCCACCCCGCGGGCGATCAGCGAGATGACCTCCGACTCCGCGAAGACGACGCACATGGAGTTCAGGCGGATGGCCGCCGCCGCATCGCAGGCGGCGCGCCCGAACTCCTCGATGCCGAGGCCGAGAGTCTGCGCCATGAACTCCAGGAAGCGGCCGGTCCCGGCGGCGCATCGGTCATTCATGACGAAGTTGCCGATGCCGCCTCGGGCCCCGAGCGCGATCACCTTCGTATCCTGCCCGCCGATATCAATCACGCTTCTGCATTCGGGTTGGAGGAAGTGCACCCCCATCGCGCAGGCTTTGATCTCAGTGAGCGCGAGGTCCGCAAGATCCTCACTGGCCAAGTGGCGGCCGTAACCGGTGGCGGCGAGGCGGTCGAAGCGGCGGCCGTCAATGAGCGCCCGGGCGGCCCCGAGCGGATCTGCCCCCGTAGGACGCAGCATCCACTCGCAGGGCCGCCCATCGTCCAGGATCACCAGCTTCGCCGTGCGGGAGCCGATGTCGAGCCCGGCGGAGATCATCCGATGCGCTCCATGAACGCTTCGACACGCGTCTGGATCTGCCCGGCGTCCTCCATACCGTAGTCGGTCTCGATGCGGAGGACCGGGATGCCCGCCGCTTCGAGCGCCTTCTCTACCCGAACGCCCTCGACGTTGTACGTGTGACAGAACTGGAGTGTGTAGTAGATCACGCCATCCGCCTTGTAGTCCCGGACGAGGTCCTTGATCTGCTCGATGCGGCCCTCGTTCGGGGTGAAGCAGGCGCAGTTCGTCTTGAGATATCGGTCCGCGATCGCGGCGAGCTGTGCCTCGACTGAGCCGCCGGGATCGTCAACGTAGTTCTCGAAGTAGCGCGTGCCGGTGCATGTCTCCTCGGCGACGATGTTCGCGCCGCTCGTCTCGACGACGTGGTGGAGCTTCCAGTTCGGCACGGCCATCGGGCATCCGCTCACGAGAAGCCTCGGGGCGTCGGCCTTCTGGGCCGAGACTCCGTCTGCGGCGCGGGCCTCGCACTGGTCCACCAGGGTGTTCACGGACTGCGTGAACCGGGCAGCATCGTCATAGAACGCGACCTGGCTGACGAGAAGCGCGTCCCTTCCGCTGATCGGCGGCGGGTTGGTCTTGCGGGTCTCGTAGAGCCTGGCAATGGCCCTGCGTTTGTCGTTCGCCAGCTTGATCCCCTCGGAGAGCTTCTCGGCGGTGATCTCGTTGCCGGTGAGTTCCTCCAGCTTCGTCTTGAGTGCGGCGACTTCCTTCATCCAGGTAGCACGGCCGGACTCGCTCTTGCGGTGGGGAAGTTCCATGACGTGCGTGGGGGTGTCTTCCGCGATGATCTCCCAGGTCTTCTTCTTGCCGTCGCATGTGGTTTCAGCGACTAGCAGATCACAGCTCTCGAAATACGGGCAGAGCTTGCTCTCCTTAAAGCCGACGAACGACTTGATGAGCGGGCAGAGGTTGCGGGGCAGGATCGCTTCGGCGTCGGGGATGCTGAACTGAGCGCCCCCGCATAGCCCGACGGGAACCGCGCCCGCAGCGTAGATCAGTTCGTCCGGGACATATACGCAGAACGTCCCGACGACCTTGCCGCCGTTCGCCTTGTGCTCCAGAAGTTCGCTGACCCTGTCGCCGTGGATCTCGGCGATGACGGCGTCGAAGTATGCCATCGCGGGCGGGCGGTTCTCCTGCGACATGTAGATCGCGGGGTAGACCTCCCTGAGGACGTTCAGTAGTTCACAGTGGCGCTCGACATCGAGCCCGAGTGCGCGCCACATCTCGAGATTGACGGTTCTTTCTTCCATGGTTCTGGTTTC
The DNA here is from genome assembly GCA_017993055.1 of Armatimonadota bacterium. NCBI lineage: Bacteria > Bacillati > Armatimonadota > Armatimonadota bacterium. The sequence goes on along the minus strand of JAGONM010000035.1, from coordinate 9,799 downwards.
CTTCCATACGGATGGTGCCGTGGTGGCGTGTGTTGCCGAATCAAACTGAACGGCTGGTGACGCGCGGGCGGGGAGAACGACCGGAGAAGCGGTAACCGGGTGTCTGGTGTCAGGCGTTGGGTGTCAGGTTGTGGGTTCCGGGTTGTCGGCCAGGTGTCTCGGAGTTTCCCCAACAACCATAAACCTCCCAACGGGCGGGCAGGAGGCGGCGGCTTCGCCGTTGCCGGTTCTCACGCACGGACCGTGCGTCAAGCGAGTTGCGACTCAATAGACGACCGATGTACGCATTGTCCTGCCCACCTCCTCTCAAGGGTCGGCTGAGCGGGGATTGCTTCAGCCTCCTGCGTAGTATACCCCGCCCGACGGCCCGGTGCAAGGCATCGGTCGAGACTTGACCGCACCGGAAGCTGAACGTATACTGTCGGCGACGAATACTTCTACACCGAGGGACCGCCGATGCCTAGATCCGCCGCAGGGACGCTCGCACTCCTCGCCGCATCTGTCATCCTCGCCGCCGTGCCGCTCCATGCCGACGACACGCCTCGAATGTTCGACTGGAACACTCTGCCCGCGCTTCCGATGCCGCTCTCCGGTCACTTCGCGGGGACGAGCGGCGGCGCGCTGATCGTCGCGGGCGGGACGAACTTCCCGGTGTCGCTCTTCGATGGCGGCACGAAGGAGTGGTACGATTCGGTCTATGTCCTTCCGAAGGGCGAGAAGACTTGGCGGAAGGTGGGAACGCTTCCCCGCTCCCTCGCCTACGGCGGGTCGGTCTCGACCGAGGCGGGGCTGATCTGCATCGGGGGCGGGGATGCTCGCAGGCACTACTGTGATGTGTTCCGCCTCACCTGGTCCGAAGGGCGCGTCAGGCGAACCGGACTTCCTTCGCTTCCTGAGCCGGTTGCATTCGGCGGCGCGGCCCTGCTCGGCGAAGCGGTCTACGTCGTCGGAGGACAGGACAGCCCCGCCGCGACCGATGCGACGACCCGGGTAAGAATGCTCGACTTCTCCATAGCGGGCTCGCAATGGATGGAGATCGAACCGATCCCAGGACCGGGCAGAATCCTGCCGGCCGTCGCCGCGCAGGACGGCGCCCTCTATGTGTTCGGCGGGGCTTCCCTCCATCCCGGCCCCGACGGCAAGGCGGTGAGGACATATCTTGCCGACAGCTACTGCTACCGCCCCGGCAAGGGATGGAAGCGGGTCGCCGATCTGCCGTCTCCGGTGACCGCCGCTCCCAGCGCGGCATACGGTCCCTCTCACATCCTCGTCTTCGGCGGCGACGACGGGCTGCTAGTCAACCGCGTTCAGGAACTGAAGGACACGCACCCCGGATTCAGCCGCAGAATCCTCGCATACCACACGATCACGGACACATGGGCCCATCTCGGCACGCTTCCGAAGGGGCTCGTCACGACGAACGCCGTAGCTTGGGAGGGAAGCATCGTGATCCCCGGCGGAGAGGACCGCCCGGGCCACAGGTCGGCGGAAGTGCTCGGCGCGAAGGGCATGAAGCCGAAGGGACACTTCTTCCCGCTCGACTACGGCGTCCTGATCGCATATCTGCTCGGGATGGTGCTGATCGGATTCATCATCTCCGGCCGCGAAAACACGACCGACGACTTCTTCCTCGGCGGTCGAAGGGTGCCGTGGTGGGCGGCCGGGCTCAGCATCTTCGGCACTCAGCTCAGCGCGATCACGTTTATGGCGATACCGGCGAAGGTCTACGCGACGGACTGGGTCTACATCCTTGGGAACATGTGCATCGTGCTGGTGGCGCCTCTGGTGGTTTTCTTCTACCTCCCGTTCTTCCGCAGGCTGAACGTCACGACGGCGTATGAATACCTGGAGAAGCGCTTCAACCTTCCCGTGAGGCTCTTCGGCAGCGCTTCGTTCATCCTCTTGCAGGTCGGGCGGATGGGGATCGTCCTGTTCCTTCCAGCTATCGCGCTCTCGGCGGTGACGGGGATCAGCGTAACGACCTGCATCATAGTTATGGGGGTGCTGGCGACCCTGTACACGGTGCTCGGCGGAATCGAGGCGGTGATCTGGACCGACGTCGTGCAAGTGATCGTCCTGCTCGGCGGCGCGATCGTCAGCCTGCTGGTGGTGATCGGGAAGCTCGGATGGGGCGTCGGCGACGCGTTCGCAGTGGCGCAATCGGCAGACAAGTTCCACACATTTAACTGGACGTGGGACATCACTACGGTGGCGGTATGGGTCGTCGTCGCCGGAAACATCTTCAGCAACCTGGTGCCGTACACCGCGGACCAGGGCGTGATCCAGCGCTACCTCACCACGAAGGATGAGCGTGCATCGAGGAAGGCGATCTGGACGAACGCGGCGCTCTCCATCCCGGCGGCGCTGATCTTCTTCTCGGTCGGGACGGCGCTCTGGCTCTTCTACCGGAGCCATCCGGGCCTGCTTAACCCATCGCTCTCGACCGACGCGATCTTCCCCTTGTTTATCGCGATGGAGCTTCCGGCGGGGATCACCGGGCTCGTGGTCGCGGGACTCTTCGCGGCGGCGATGTCCACCTTGGACAGCAGCATGAACAGCGTCGCGACGGCGATCGTCACGGATTTCTACCGCAGATTCAGGCCGGACGCTCCCGACAGGAGATGCCTCAACCTCGCAAGGTGGCTCACCGTGCTGCTGGGCGCCGCGGGAGTCGGAACGGCGCTGTGGATGGCGAACAGCGGGATCAAGTCGCTGTGGGATATGTTCATCACGATACTCGGTCTGACCGGCGGAGCGCTCGCGGGGATGTTCATCCTCGGGATCTTCACCCGGCGCGCTCACGGGACGGGCACGCTCATCGGAGCGATCGGCGGGGCATTCACGCTCTACCTGGTGCAGAGCCGCACCAGCGTTCACTTCTTCCTCTACGCGGCGGTGGGGATCGTCGCGTGCGTGATGATCGGCTACGCGGCGAGCCTGATCATCCCCGCCAAGACGCGCGACCTGACCGGCTTGACGATCTACACCATAGACGACAAGGAGAAACCATAGATGCCGATCCAGACGATACTCATATCCGCGGCCGCCGCGATGCTGCTCGCCGGCGCGTGCCTGGCCGACGCTCGGATAGTCACGAAGACCTGGGACGACCCGGAGAATACCGTCGTCTTCAGGTCGGGCAGAGGCGGCTACCATACCTACCGCATCCCGGCGCTGATCGTGACGAAAGAGGGCACGCTGCTCGCGTTCTGCGAGGGGCGGAGGAACGGACGGGGCGACTCCGGCGAGATCAACACGCTTCTCCGAAGGAGTCTCGACGGCGGGAAGACCTGGGGGCCGGTGCGGAAGGTGGCGGTTGACGGACCGAACACGTTCGGCAACCCGTGCCCGGTGGTTGATCAGTCTACCGGAACGATCTGGCTCACTCTCACGCACAACATCGGCGAGGACCACGAGTCCGAGATCAAGATGGGGACCGGCAAGGGCACACGCACCGTCTGGATCTGCAACAGCACGGACGACGGCGCGACGTGGAGCACGCCGGTCGAGATCACCGCCTCGACCAAGAAGCCGAACTGGGCATGGTACGCCACCGGGCCGGGTGTCGGCATCCAGCTCCGGACGGGCCGGCTCGTGATCCCGTGCGACTACGCGCTCCTCGGCACCCGTGACTACGGCTCGCACGTGATCTACAGCGACGACAAGGGCGAAACGTGGAAGATCGGCGGCGACGTCTTCCCCAGGGTCAACGAGTCGCAAGTCGTCGAGTTGGAGGACGGCTCGATGATGCTCAACATGCGGAGTTACCAGGGACAGTTCTGCCGCACGGTAGCCGTCAGCAAGGATCAGGGGCTGACTTTCTCTCAGGGCAAGCCGGACGAGACTCTGGTGGAGCCGGTCTGCCAGGCGAGCTTCCTCAGGTATACGACGAAGTCCACGCACGGTAAGAGCCGGCTGCTCTTCTCGAACCCTGCGAGCCTCAGGCGGAACATGATGACGGTCAGGATGAGCTACGACGAAGGGAAGACGTGGCCGGTGATGAAGCTTCTCGATCCTCGGTTCGGCGCATACTCCTGCCTTACGGTGCTGCCGGACATGGATATCGGGCTGCTGTATGAGTGCGGAGACAAGGACGCCTACGAGACGATCACATTCGCGCGCTTCGGGCTCGACTGGCTGACGGACGGGGAGGACAAGCTGCGGTAAACACACCGCCGTCCCTGAGCGTATGTGCCGGTGCGGGTGGTCGTTGGATGAACGGGGATCTCATTCGGAAGCCCCTCTGCTGATGCGGCTCAGCCGAAGAGTTTCGAGGCCACTACGTCTCGTGCGAGTCCCTAGTGACCGGCCACGGCGTCCAGGATAGATGCCAGAGTGCCGACGCGAAGCGGATCGTGTTGAGGAATGGTGACGTGATGCTCGCCGTTGCGGCTGCTGACGAGTCGCATATGACTTCCGGTCTGTCGGATAATGGAATACCCGAAGGCCGATAGCGCCTTCGCCAGTTCTGTCCCTGAGACGTCGCGAGGAAGCCTCATGCCGCTATCACTTCTTCCTGCACGAAATGCAGGCGGATCACTCTCGGTCGTTTTCCTTCGTCGAAGTGGCAGCGAACTGCGTCCCGCACCATCTCGTGAAGCCCAGGCATGTCCTCGGCTTCGGTAAAGATCGCTTCCCCGAGCGCTCGGGCCGTGTATCCACCCTCAGGCGCCTCTTCCACAACAAATATGATCTCTTCCATGTCCAGCCTCCGTCGCACATCGGTCGCAGCTTAGTAGTACGCCAAACAGAGAGCAATCCCTCCGTCATATCATTCCGCATCCGCTCCGAGTCCCGTTCATCCCACTGCGATCTGGCTGCCCTGGGAGTCCTTCGTGATCTCGATGCGGGTCGGGAAGGCGTCCTTGAGTTCGTCTATGTGCGTGATGACGAGTATCTTTTCGAAGTCGTCCTTGATCGAGTCAATCGCCTCCACGAGCTTCTCGCGTCCCTTCCCGTCCTGGGTGCCGAAGCCCTCGTCTATGATCAGGGCCTGAAGCGCGGCGCCGGCTCGACGGGCAAGCATCTTCGATAGCGCGATACGAATCGCGAAGTTCACCCGGAACGCCTCCCCGCCGCTGTAGAGCTCGTAGCTGCGGGTTCCCATGTCGTCGCTCACCTTGATCTCGAGCGTCTCTTTGATGCCGCCCGCTGTCTTGTCCTGGACCGTCTCGAAGCTGATCTGCATCGAGTTGTCGGTCATCCGCGCCAGCAGTTCGTTCGCCTCGTTCTGAATCTCGGGGGTGGCGTTCTCGATGATCAGCGCCTGGACACCTTTCTTCCCGAAGGCGACCACGAGATCGGCGTATACGGCCTTCTCCCTCTTTGCCTGCTCGAGTTCCTTGCGTCGGACGGCGGTCTGCTTTCGAAGCGTCCTGCACCGCTCCACGGACTGCTCCAACCGCGCGATTCGGCCGGTCAACTCGCGGTCGCTCTCCCTCAGAGCGCCAACAACCGCTGACGCCTGCGGCAACTCCGAAGCAACTGCCGGCAGGTCGGCCGCCGCGGCCTGCAGTTCCCGGATCTCCTGCTCGGAGTCGGCAATCGCCTTGCGGCGCGCGGCGATCAGAGCAACGGTGCCCTCCAGGTTCGACTCGTCGGCGGGAAGGTTCTCCTCGGCGGTCTTTAGAGCCGCCGCTCGAGCCTCGAACTCCTGCAGGTCGGCAAGACTGCTCCTGAGCGCACCGTGTTCCTTCTCGTCGTAGTTGAGGCCCGCCATCCTGGATTCGATATCCTTCGACTGAGCCCGGATCCCGAGCGCATAGTCCTCGGAATCGAGCTTCTTCGCGATCTCGGCAAGGCGCTCGCGGAGCCGAGGCTCGCCCTTTCGCGCCTCGGCGGCGTCGGCCGCGACCTGCTCGGCCTGCGCCAGGCGGTTGCGTACGTCGAGGCCCGCCTTGAGCGTCGCGTCGAGTGACTTCATCTCCGCATGGGCGGAGTCGCGCCTGCGCTTGGCCTCCGCGCCTTCGGCCCATGTGCGCTTCTGAGCCGCCTCGGTCTCTTCTATCCGACGGCGGTAGTCAGCGATTACACTCTCGTGCTTCTCGTGGCTGAGTTCGGTCTTGCAGAGCGGGCACTCGGCGCCGGGCTGGGATATCAGACCGAGCTTCTCTGTGAGATCGGCCAGAGACTCCTTGAGCTGGGCGTTCTCAGTCTCCAGTCGGCCGAACTGCTCGCCGGCGGAGCTGATCTCGGCCTGCAGGGCCGTCAGTCTTGCAGCCGCCTCATCAAGCTTCGCGACCTGCTCCCGCAGCGGCTCGATGTCCTTCGTCGCGACCTCGGCCTTATCGAGTCGAACCTTGAGGTCGGCAAGTTCGCGGCTGACGGAGTCTCGCTCGGTCTCAAGCTTGTGCTTCTCGGCAGAGACCGCCTGTTCGAGGCGGCCCATCTCGTGCTCCAGCTTTCGGAGTTCGTCCAGAAGGCCGTCGAGCTTCACGATCCGCTCGCGGGTCTCATTCAGGCTCTTGACGCCCTTGATGATGCGTTCCTTGTCCGCAAGTACTTCCCGTCCGCAGGCGACCCGACGCTCCTGGTCTATCCGCTGAGAGTCGAGGCTGCGCAACTCGCTCTGCACCGAGACAACCTGAGCCTCCACCTGCTTGATCCGCTTCGACTTGGCATCGAGATCGGCCTGGCGCCGCTGGAGGTCGCGGACCTGCTCCTCGGCCTTCGACAGGTTCACTTCGAGGGATTCGCGCTCGGTCTTCGCTCCTGTGAGCTGAGACTTCCACTCGTCCTCGTGTACCAGTTCGGACTCGGACTGTTCGATCTCCCGCGCAAGTTCGCCCGCGCGCCGATCGGCGTCGTTCCGGCGGTCCTTTGCCTTCTGCTCCAGGATGTTGTACCGGCTGAGGTCGAGGATATCGGCGAGAATCTTCTTCCGCTCGTGGGACGACTGCCTGGTGAACTCGTCCGCCCTGCCCTGCTGGATGTAGGCCGAGTTGATGAACGTCTTGTAGTCCATGCGAAGGATGCGCGTGATCTGGTCTTCGGTCTCGCGCTTCCCCTGCCCGGTGAGGGAACGCCATCTGGTCTCCGACAGCCCCGCGCCGGGGTCCTCCGCGATCTGGACTTCCCACAGGTTGGCGGACGCGCGCTTGCCTCGACCCCTTATGACGCGGTAGAGATCCTGGTTCAGTTCGAAGTCGAAGGTGACGCGCATCTCCGTCCTTCCGGCGCGGATCAACTCGTCGGACCCGGCGCGCGCCTTGTCCCAGAGCGCCCAGGTGATGGCGTCCAGGATCGCGGACTTGCCGTTCCCGTTGTCGCCGCAGAGGCAAGCGAGGTGGATGCCGGTCAGGTCGAGCGGCATCACGTTCTCGCCGTAGCTCATGAAGTTCTTCAGCTCGAGCCGGATGGGGATCATGGGTTGTCCTGAATGTCAGACCGGCCGATATGGTCGCAGACGTCAGTCGGCTAGCTCACTCGCTCATCCGCAATCAGTTCCTGGATCAGCGGATTCGCGTATTCCATCAACTCGGACTTCCGCTCGCGAAAGTCCTCCCTGGTGTCGAAGTACATGTCGAGCGCCCGGACCGGGTCGAGACCCTCGTTCAGGAGCTTGTTGCGCGTCAGTTTCTGGTCGTCCACGGCCTCGCGGGTGAACGAGACGACCATGAACGCCCCGTCGAGAGCCTCCCTGATCTCTGCCTCGCGCACCTGTTCCATCCTGGCTCGCGGGGCGCGGTAGATCAGCTTCACGACCGCGCCTTCGATCTCGTGCTCGCCGATCGCCTTCAGTATCCTCTCCGTCGGCTCGTCCACGTCCGCGTCAACGTCTATCTCGACGAACCGCCGGGCGTCTACTGTGACATGCTCATACTCCGCCGAGCCCTTCGTCACGGTGGCCAGGACGAAGCCCTTCGGATCGTCCTTCTCCCCGAAATCCATGCGGTCGGTGCTCCCGCAGTAGACGACCGGGGGCTGCGCGCGCTTGTTCAGGTCCTGGAACTTGTGGATGTGGCCCATCGCCACGTAGTCGAACTCCGAGCGGGCGACCGTGCTGACTAGCATCTCCGGCTCGGCGACGTTCAGGTATGACGGCCGCGAGCCGACTTTCGCATTCTTCAGCCAGAAATGGCCGAGCAATACGGAAGGGATGTCGGCCTCGAGCTTGCCGATCAGGTACTCGATGTACTCGCCGTACTTCTCCACCATGAGTTCGGTGATCTCCTCGATCGTCTTGTCCCGCAGTTCGTCTCGCGTCAGGACGTTGCTCCTGAGCAGGTACGGCATTCCGGCTACCTGCACGGGACCCGCATTCGTTTCGACGCGGAGCACCTCGGGCCTGCTGATGACGTGGACGTTCTCGACGCCGAGCGCGCCGTATATCTCGAGCGCATTCGCGCGCGCCTTGGCGTTGGGCACGTCGTGGTTGCCGGTGAGCATCACCACGGGTACCCCGGCCTGAGTGAGCTTCCGAATGCAGGAAGCGAACTCGCGCTGATGAGTCTGGCTGGGATCGCGGGACTTGTAGGCATCGCCCGCGAAGAGAGCGATATGCACCCCCCCGGCAAGCGCCTTGTCGCACGCGTCGTTGAGCGACTTCCTGAAGTCGAGCAGGCGCGTGTTCAGGCCGGTCTCCGGGTCCTGCTTTCCGTAGGTCTCGACGCCGAAGTGAACGTCGCCGAAGTGCATTATCTTGATTGGAGCCATGGATTCCTCGGCGCAGTCTCTGTCTGAACGGTCTTACATGCCGACCGATGCCTGATTATAGCACACGGCAAGGCCGGCCTGCACTCCCTGGGAGCGATCAACGGCTCGGGAAGTTTACCGGGCGCCGTAAGCGGGAACACTCTACCTGAGTCGAGTTCATCACGGAGGTACTGATATGGAAATCCTGGTTCTTTTCGACAGCAAGGGAGGGCACGTCTACAAGATCGCGCAGGGCATCGTCGAAGGCATCGAGCAGGTGGACGGCGTCAAGGCGCGGGTTCGGCGGGTGAAGGAAGTCACCCCGATGGAAGTCATACGGGGCAACGCGAAGTGGTCGGAGTTCTACGATTGGAAGGAAGCGAACGTCCCCGAGGTCACCCACGAAGACATGACCGAGTGCGCCGGTCTCGTGATGGGCTCCCCGACCCGCTACGGCAACGTGACCCCGGCCCTCGGCAATTTCATCGAGTCGCTCGGACCGCTCTGGACGAACGACTCGCTCTTCGGCAAACCGGCCGGCGTGTTCACGAGCACGGGCACCATGCACGGCGGCCAGGAGACGACGCTCGTCTCGATGTACTTCGCCCTCGCACACCTGGGGTATATAATCGTCCCGGTCGGGTATGCGGAGCCCGCCGTCGCGCGCACTTCCCGCGGGGGCACTCCCTACGGGGCCTCGAACATGGCGGGGATGCCCGACGAGTGGCCCGACGAGATGGAGCTCTCGGTGGCGCGCGCTCTCGGCAAGCGCGTCGCGGAAACCGCAAGGAAGCTGAGTGCATGAGCCGCATATGTCCCATGGGACCCACAGGAGTACCCGATGACACCCGAACAGCAGAAGACCGTCTGGGATAAGAACGAACTCCTGGATATGCACCGCAAGATGGCGCTGATCCGCGTTTTTGAAGAGCGCGCGAACGAGATGTACACGAAGGGCAAGATCGGCGGCTTCCTGCACCTCTACATCGGGCAGGAAGCCGTAGGCGTCGGGTTCATATCGGCGCTCCGGGAGGACGATTATGTCATAGGCGCGTACAGAGAGCACGGCCAGTGTCTCGCCCGGGGAAGCGATCCGAAGCACGTGATGGCCGAGCTCTACGGCAAGGCCACCGGCGTTTCGAAGGGTAAGGGCGGTTCGATGCAC
>JAGONM010000034.1:36825-40925 GCA_017993055.1 Armatimonadota bacterium | reverse complement strand
GCCCTCGCCGCCGTTGCCATGATCCTGGTGTTCCAGTCCTTGGGCGATTCCCCCTGGTGATAGCTGCTAATCGCTCGGCACGCAGGACTCTTCAGCGATACTCGTCGAAAATACCCTCAACCACATCCGATCCCCGTTCGTAATCTCTATGAAGGCACAGTGAAGAGAGGCTGGAGGATTGGGACCATCCGATGCCGAGCTCGTACAGAGATGCCTCGCGGGTGACAACGCGGGCTTTGACCTGTTGGTGCGGAAGTATCAGCGGCAGGTCTACAGCCTCTGTTACCGCATGCTCGGCGACGCCGACGAAGCGGCCGACGCGGCCCAGGAGAGCTTCATCAAGGCGTACCATGCCCTGGAGTCGTTCCGGCAGGATGCTCAATTCCTTACGTGGATGTTCCGCATCGCTCGGAATGCGTGCCTCGATTCCGTCCGGCGGCGCGCCGTTCGTAAGGCGGATTCGATAGACGATGAGGACTCCGGCGCTAGCAGCCTCCCGTCTGATGCTCCTTCGCCGGAGGAGGCAGCGCTCCGGAGCGACGCAAAGAGGCGGCTGAACGCGGCGATCCTGGATCTGCCGGAGAGCCACCGCGCCGCGCTGGTGATGTTTCATTTCAGCGGCCTGACGATCAGCGAGATCAGCAAAGCCCTCGGCCGGCCCGAGGGGACCGTGAAATCCGATCTCCACCACGCCCGCGAGAGGCTCAGGCGGCGGCTGGAGGGAGTCGAGGTGTCACTATGAACTGCGACAAAGCAAGGGAGATTCTGAACACGCTCTTGGACGGTGAAGTTCATCCGGGTGAGTCGGAAGCGTATCGGCACTTGGATGAGTGTGAATCGTGCCGGGAATGGCACTCGAGCATGTCGGACATCTGTCACTCGCTCGATGCGGCGCGAGAGGACGTGCCGAACGTAGATATCGCCGCCGCGGTGATGGCGCGCCTGCCGGAATCGCATCCGGCGTCGAGGCGCGTGCCGGGAAGGAGCTATCCCGGGCTTATCCTGGCGTGGCTGGGCGCGTCCTGGCTACTCGGCCTTCTGATACTGGCGGCACTCGGAGTCGCGGTATACGGCTGGACGGCGTCCTGGTCGGCGGATCGGATTGTAGTTGGGGCGATCGCTCATGCCAAGACGGCTTCGGGCTTGCTCGGGATCGCGGCCCGGAACGCTCTATCTCTGCTGGAGGTTGCGATGAGAGTCGTTTCCGATGCGTCTCCCGCCATACTGTCCTTCCTCGCGTTGGACGCGCTGTTCCTTTTCGCGGTTCTCGTGATCATCTTCGGGCGTCGAAGGGTGACACAGACGTCCGTGCTATTCTGCTGAGCTATCTCTGAGTCTGGAGGTTTGTCGAATATGAAAACGATAGTTGCCAGAGTCTTGCTACTGCTGACCGTCGCGATCTGTGCTGCCGGCGTTTCGTCTGGCGCAAAGATCTACAGTGGCGAGGAGACGACCGTGTCATCTGTGAAGCTCGATGGCGCTGTCTCCGGGCAGCCCACGCACCGATTGGAGCTGTCGGGCGTCTGGAAGTTCCAAGTCGATCTGAAGAACTTAGGCCAGCAGAAGGGCTGGCAGTCCGCGAGCTTCGATGCTTCCAAGTGGCGCGATCTCACGGTTCCCGGCTCCTGGGAAGAGCAGGGGGTCAATCAGATCGACTACCAGTGGACACAGGACGACCTGAGCAGGCCATACAGCGGATATGCCTGGTACAGACGGTCTGTCACAATCCCGGCTGACTGGAAAGGTAAGGCCGTCTACCTGAATCTCGGCAGGATCGATGACAATGACTGGGTGTACGTGAACGGCGTTCTCATCGGCCAGACCTCCAACCAGGCTGCTCCGGCTGACACGCTCTATCGCTCGTATAAGGTGCCGGCGAGCGTCCTCAAACTCGGCCAACCGAACGTCATCGCTGTCCGGGTGCTCGATATTCGTGGCGAGGGTGGAATCGTCGAAGGGCCGGTTTCTATCACGAGCGGGAAGTCGGAGAGCGTCGAACCCGGGACGACCGGCCGACAGGGCTCAGAGAGAGTCGAGGTCGGCAGCAGCATAGTGGTCGCCAATAACGAGACGGTCAGCGATACCGTCGCGGTGATGGGCAGTGTGACGGTCCACGGTCACGTGACCGGCGACGCGGTGGCGGTGATGGGAAACGTCACCGTCATGCCCGGAGGCCGCATTGACGGAGATGCGGTGGCCGTCGGCGGGAAGGTCGTGAAGCAGGGGGATGGGTACATCGGCGGAGATACCCAGAGCGTGGGTTTCCCTTGGATCAGCGGTTACAGCCGGTTTCTCGGCGGTGGTTGGGAGGGTCTCGCCGCGTTCGGCCTGTTGATGTCTCTGGTCAAGGGGTTGCTGTTCATCATCCTTGCCGTGCTGGTGGTCGCCATGTTCCCGGTGCGAACGAGTATGGTTGCGGAGGCGGTGCTCGAGCGCCCGGGTCCCTCGATACTCTACGGTCTTGCCGGAGCCGTGCTGATTCTGCCGATCGCCCTGCTTCTGCTGGTATCCTGCGTTGGGATTCCCTTGATCGCTGTAGAGGTTCTGCTCGCCCTGGTCGCCTGGGTATTCGCCCGGATCGCGGTCGGTCTTGCGGTTGGACGGAAGGTCGGGGACGCTGCGAACAGGCCGATCTCAAGCGGCATTGCGGCGGCGGCTCTGGGCATCTTGATACTGACCCTGGTTGACCTTGTACCGTTTGCCGGTTCGCTGGCGGTGTTCGTTCTGACCCTGATCGGATTCGGCGCGGTGATCCTGACTGGCTTCGGCGCCTACGAAGACTGGTGGTCGGCGCGGGGGGCCCGGGCATCGGCTCAGGTCTCTCCTCCCAGCCTGCAGCCCCCGGCGCGGTAGGTTGCCCGTCCTTGCTCGGCTGTGCTATCATCGGGCTGCCGGGGATACTCCATTCCGCGGAGTCCTCGGCAGCCCGATTGCCATGTCGAAGCTCTTCGAACTGACCGGTATCCGCGCAGCCTACGATTCAGCCGACGTCCTGCGGGACATCGGCCTTCACATCAACGTCGGCGAGTTCGTCGGCATCGTCGGCCCGAACGGGTCCGGCAAGTCCACTCTCCTCAAGACGATGGTCGGCGCGCTTCGGCCCGCGAGCGGCACGGTATCTCTCGACGGTCGTAGTGTCTCCTCGATTCGCGGGCGCGATCTGGCTCGGAGGGTCGCCGTCGTGCCCCAGGACAGCCAGGTGGCCTTCGAGTTCACCGTCCTCGAAGTCGTTCTCATGGGCCGAGCGCCGCATCTTCGGCGCTTCCAGATGGAGAAACGGTCCGACCTCGACCTCGCCGCGGACGCCCTCACGCGCACGAACCTGCTGCAGCATGCCGACCGCAGGATTGGTGAGCTGAGCGGCGGCGAGCGACAGCGGGCAATGATCGCCCGGGCTCTCGCCCAGCAGACCGACGTCCTGCTCCTCGACGAGCCGACCGCCCACCTGGATCTGAGTTACCAGGTCGAGATCCTCGACCTGCTCAAGCGTGAGAACGAGTCTCACGGCAAGACCGTGGTTGTCGTCCTGCACGATCTGAATCTCGCGGCGGAGTTCTGCCACCGCCTAATCATGCTGAAGGACGGCAGAGTGTACGCCGACGGCATTCCCGCGGAGGTTATCACCGTCGAGAACGTGAGCGAGGTTTACGGCACGTCAGTCTGGGTGCGGAAACACCCGACCTCCGGCCGGCCCTACGTCCTATCTACCGGGAGCAGGGCGCTGATAGGGAAGCTCGCTGATTCGGACGATCGCCGGGCAATGAAGGCCCACGTTATCTGTGGCGGCGGCAGCGGTCTGCCGGTGTTCACGCGTCTGCTGGAGGCCGGCTGCGGAGTTACCGCCGGGGTTATCAATATCGGCGATTCCGACCAGGAAGCCGCCGAGTCGCTCGGCATCGAGTACGTCGAGGACGCGCCGTTCTCGCCTATCTCGGAGGCGGCTGAGAGAGCCAACTGGAACTTCATCTCATCGGCCGATGTCATAGTGGTGTCGGAGACGCCCTTCGGGTTGGGCAATCTCTCCAACCTGCGTCAGGCCGCGCAAGCTCTCGATCAGGGCAAGAGGCTTGCGGTGATAGGAAGGTCGGATGCCTATTCGG